>JAQIBQ010000244.1 GCA_027859005.1 Prolixibacteraceae bacterium
ACCCAATTGTTTTGCTAATCCTTTTGCTTCGAAAATAGCATCAACGCTACAACAACCTGTTTGTTTTTCCATACAAGCTGGTGCTATGGCATCGTAGGTCCGATAAGTTAACCCATGAATTTCATATCCTTCTTCCTCTAATAGCATGGCTGCTACTGAACTGTCAATACCACCACTCATGCACAATAATACTTTTCCTTTCGACATCTTAACCTTCTGATTTTAGGGCTGCAAAGTAAATGAAAATTAATAAGACAATAATATCTTTTACTAGTTAAATGTTCAAATTGTTTTGCAAAAATATCAAAAAGATTAGCTGTAGCTATGAGAAAACAATATTTATCCCCATTTGTTAACCTGAGGTTTTAAATCGGTAAGGTCAGCAATTTTAATCATCTTACCTTCTTCAATACTTTTGCAAGCTGCAATTCCAACCAATACAGCCATAGAGCCATCACGTTGATTTGATGCATGTTTTAGTGCTGGATCAACTATTTTATTTTTTAATATTTCGTCGAGCATTAGGGTATCGCCTCCCCAATGGCCACGTCTAACATAAGGTAATTGAATTTTTTCGTAGGGTTCAAAATTGATTTGTTTTACAATTTCGTGGTATTTCAAATCAGATTTGGTATGTGATGAGTGATCCATTTCCTTCTCGTGTAATTTAGCCTGATCTTCTTGAATTGAATTTAAGGATGGTACACCTTCCCATGTTTCGATTCTTCCTTTTTTACCATTAAATGCAACTCTGAATCCTTCGTATGGTGAGTAGGTGGTTAAGGAATAACTTACTTGAACTCCATTAGCATATTTAATTTGAACGGCCATTTTATCATAAATGTCAATTTCTTCACGCCACAAACAATTGTCGCGAATGTAGCCATCGTACTGTTCGTTTTTCACATACAAATTGGTACTCATTTCATCCTTTGTAATGTCCCAGTAAAATTTACATTCTTTTGTGTGTGGGCAATCCATGCATCGTTTTCCTCGAAATGAATTGTTTTTTCCATAATAATCGAGTGCTCCGTAGGCATGAACTTCAACCGGATCGGAACCTATCCACCAATTTAATAAATCGAAATGATGAGCTGCTTTATGAAGTAGTAAGGTTCCACTTTTATCTTTTTCACCATGCCAACGTCTAAAGTATGAGGCTCCATGGTAGGTGTTCAGATACCAATGAAAATCAATAGATGTTATTTCCCCAACTTCTTTTTTCATTAGCATTTTCTTCAACTTAGTAAAGAGTTTTCCGTAACGATAGTTAAATCCCATAATCAATTTTGCAGAAGAATTTCTAGCTGCAGTAATTATATTTTGACATTTAACCTCATCGGTAGTCATCGGTTTTTCAGTAAGTACATTGATTCCTTTATTCAATGCTTTTATAATGAATTCATCGTGAGTAGCATCAACTGTGGTAACAAATAATAAATCGATCTCTACTTCGTCGAGCATTTTATCGAAGTTTACAAAAGTAGGAACATCCAGTTTTAGAAAATTTTTGGCAAATTGTAAGCGTCCAGGATTAATGTCACTTAAAGCCACAAACTGTATCTCATCGGCATAGTTCTGTATTGAAATTTTGCCCCAAAAATTCATGCCTCTTATTCCAGTTCCAACCAATGCAACTTTTTTTGGTTTACTACTATTGTTTAGAAGCATTGCTGCACTTTCATTCGTTAAAAGCATTCCTGCAGCAACGGCACTAGTTGTAGCTAAAAATTGGCGTCGGGTTGTACTCGATTTTGTTTTCATTCTATAGGATTTAGTAGATTTTGAATTTCTAAATCTAAATTTAAGGATTCAATACATGGCATTCAATATGCAAAACGATTTGTCTGTCTTTTTAAGATGATTCAGCCTAGTAGATATTTTATTAATTATCAATTCTTATACTGATCTGTGCGATTTAAGTTGATTATTAGTGCTCGTTGTAAGTTTTAACTACTTTTGCGCAAAATTATTTTAATGGCAACTTTCGAAGATCTGAAATTAACTAAGTCGGTTTTAAAGTCAATAAGCGAGATCGGTTTTATTGAACCAACACCAATACAGGTACAGGCTATTCCTGCAATTAAATCGGGGCAAGATGTACTTGGAATTGCGCAGACTGGCACCGGGAAAACGGCTGCTTATATTCTACCCATTCTAACAAAGTTGGTTAAAGCTGAAGGTGACGATCCCAGAGTTGTAATCTTGGTACCTACTCGTGAATTGTCGATACAGGTTGGTGAAGATCTTGAAGAGTTAGCTCAATGTACAAATATTAGGCATGCTGCTGTTTATGGTGGTGTTGGATGGACTAAACATGCCGAATTAGTAGCTGCAGGAATTGATATTTTAGTTGCAACCCCAGGACGTCTACTCGATTTGTACGATCAAAATGCGTTGGTACTGAAAAAGGTAAAAACATTGGTGGTTGATGAAGCAGATCGAATGCTGGATATGGGTTTTATGCGACAATTGCGAAATATATTTGATCGATTGCCTGCTAAAAGACAAAATCTTTTGTTTTCGGCAACTTTTAATACGCATGTGGAGAAAATGACCGAAGAGTTTTTGGCAATGCCTGTTCGTATTGAAGTTGCTCTATCTGCAACACCAGTGGAAATGGTGAAGCAAATGGTGTATCATACACCTAACTTCAGAACAAAACTGAACCTTGTTTCTCATTTATTACAAGATGAAGAAGAATATAGAAAAGTGATTCTGTTTTGTAAGACGAAACTTGCAGCTGAATCGGTTTTTAAAGTTATTAAAAGGCGATCAGAAGGAGAGAAGCGAATTCTTCATTCAAATAAAGGTCAGGGAACTCGAATTAATGCGATTAATGCCTTTAAAAATGATGAAGCTCGGATATTAATATCTACCGATTTGTCGGCCCGAGGTATTGATGCTAGTAAAGTTACTCACGTAATTAACTTTGATGTTCCTACCAATTACGACGATTACATTCATAGAATAGGTCGTACGGCTCGAGCAGGGAATCATGGAAATGCAATTACCTTATTGGATCCTTCTGAAATATGGCATTTTAAGAAAATTGAAGAAATAATAAGAATGCAGATTCCGGTTATTTTAATACCTGAAGAAGTAAAAATTTCGGATACTGCAAGAGGTGAAAGCCAGACCCAGTTACGCGAAATTGATCGTCAACGAAAAAAAGACGATCCAACTTTCAAGGGAGCCTTTCACGTTAAAAAAAATAAGTTTGCCAACGATAAAAGAGATTTTTCTAAAAAAAACGATAAAAGTAAGTCGCGCCCTAAAAGCAAAAAGCGTAGGAAATAGTTTTCAAGCAAAGCAAAAAAAAATCCCAAACTTCTTCAAGATTGGGATTTATTCAAAATATAAGTTTTTTCTTATCTCATTTCGTTGTGAAGGGCAACCATTTTAATGGCTGTCATAGCAGCTTCGTCACCTTTGTTGCCCAGTTTGCCACCAGCACGGTCCAAAGCTTGTTGTTCATTGTCGGTGGTTAATACGCCAAATATTACTGGAATATTATAATTCATGTTCAGTTTTGTAGTTCCTTCGGTTATTCCCTGGCAAATGAAATCGAAATGTCGGGTTTCACCTTGAATAACACACCCCAAAAGAAGTATTGCATCAACATCGGTGTACTCAGCAAAAAATTGGCCACCTAAGGTTAGTTCAAAGGTGCCAGGTACATGCTTTGCTGTTATGTTTTCTTCTTTTGCTCCATGTTTAACTAAAGTATCAATTGCACCTTGAGCCAAAGCTCCTGTTATTGGGTAATTCCATTCGGCTACAACAATGCCAAATTTCATATCTTTTGCATTTGGTACGCTGTTTAAATCGTAATCCGATAAATTTTTTGTTGCCATAATTTCAATCTTAGAAAAACAATATAAAGAAAAACGGGCTAACTAAATGTTGCCCGTTTGATATTTTTTTTTGATTAAATTTTATTGTTTTAAGCGTGCGATGCTTTTTTCAATGTTTGCAGCATCAGGACTTTTAGCGAAGTCGGCCTTAATTTGTTCGTAGGTTTTTAAAGCTAACGCTTTTTCACCTTCAGCTTCGTAAACAACTGCCAATTTTGTTAAAATAGATGGAGTTGTAAACTCGTTGTCGTTATACGACAACGCTTTTTTGTACGCCGAAATTGCTTTTTTATTTTCACCTAACTCAACATACGCATCGGCAATTGCCGATTTTGCAAGAGGTTCTAACAATAAATCGTCAGTATCAAATTTGTTTAAATAATCGATAGCCAAATCGTATTCTCCTAAATGTAAATAAGAAATACCAATATAGTAATTGGCTGAGTTACTTGCTTTAGTCGAGCCATACTCATCAATGATATCAAGAAAACCAAAAGTTACACCATCGCCATTTACTGCCAAATCGAAACTGTCGATACTGAAGTAATTTTGAGCAGAGAACATTTGTTCTTGTGCTTCAATGTTTTTGGGTGTTACAATGAATTTTTGGATGCCTAAAAATCCAAGTACTACAATTATAATACCTCCGATAACATAGAGTACTATGTTCAAATGATTTTCAAGAAATTGTTCCGTTTTAGTTAATGCTTGTTCAACATCTCTTAAACCTTCGTCTTGCTTGTTGTTATTATTTTTTACCATCGTTTAATACTGTTTTTCAGAATTGCTCACAAAAATAATTTTTTTTGATATAAACCACTCATTTTGCTTAACATTTTTCAGAAATACTCGAAAATCATTTTAAACTGTTCTGATAATTGCTGGAAATTTGTTTTTATTGAATCGTCTAAGTTCTTAAATTCATCGTAAAATTATCAGTTTAATACCATTAATTTTTACCATTTTTGTTGAAAATATTAGCAAATGCATTTACAGTCGTTAACACTTCTAAACTATAAGAATATAAATCATGCCGATATTAAATTTAGTGCTAAGCTGAATTGCTTTTTGGGTGATAATGGTGCTGGTAAAACAAATTTACTGGATTCAATTTATTACTTGTCATTCAGCAAAAGTTTCTTTAACTCTATGGATAGTCAGAATGTAAAGCATGGAAATGAAATGTTTATGTTGCAAGGAAAGTATTTCAGGCAAAACGATAATGAAAACATTTCAGTAGGGTACAAACAAGGGCATAAAAAGCAATTCAAACGGAATAAGAAACAATACAAAAGGCTAAGCGACCATATTGGACTTTTCCCGTTGGTAATGATTTCACCTTCTGACACCACCTTGATATTAGGAGGAAGCGATGAACGAAGAAAATTTATGGATGGTGTGATTTCTCAGTTCGATAAATCATTTTTGGAAGCATTGTTGAAATACAACCGAGCTTTATTACAACGGAATAATTTATTGAAATACTTTGCTGAGAATAGAAATTACGAAGAAGATACCTTGTTGATTTACGATGAGCAATTGATTGAATACGGAACAATTATTTATACTAAACGAAAGAAATTTCTAGATGAAATGATTCCCGTTTTTCAACATTTCTACAATTTTGTTTCGGGTGGTAAAGAAATCGTTTCGTTGCACTACGAATCGACTCTTGAAAGTAACAACTACCGAGAACAATTGCTAAATAGTAGAGCAAAAGATAGGATGTCACATTATACAAGCACTGGTATTCATAAGGATGATTTGAAACTTGGCTTGGGCGATTTTCCAATAAAGAAATTAGGATCGCAAGGGCAAACAAAAACCTATTTGCTAGCCTTGAAGTTTGCGCAGTTTGAATACTTGAAAAATGCAGGTACAATTAACCCCATTCTTTTACTCGACGACATTTTCGATAAGTTGGATGCAAATCGTGTAGGGAAAATTATAGAATTAGTTTCAGACGATCAGTTTGGACAAATATTTATCACTGATACCAACAGAGAACATTTGGAAGGCATATTAAACAGAATTTCAACGGAATATCATATTTTTAGAATAGAAGAAGGAAAGGTAATTCATTCATGAGAAGAAAAGAAACTCAAAATATTAGCGATATCCTAAAACAATTCACCAAAGAATCGGCTTACGAACAAAAGTTAATTGAAAATAGGGTGATCGGTAATTGGGGTAAAGTATTAGGTACAGGCATAGCCAATTCAACACGTAAGATGTACATCTCTGATCGAATTTTATTTGTTTACATCGATTCCTCGGTTATGCGTCAAGAATTACTAATGATTCGATCACAAATTCAAGAGGCTTTAAACAAAAGTGTTGGCAAGGTGGTTATTGACAATATCATTTTCAGATAGTTAAATATGGAGAAGAAACTAGGTTTAAGTGTATTTGTTTTTTTGTTTGTGTTGCTAGGTGTATTATCGGCAAATCGGAATACGATCTATTTTAAAGATATTGAATGGAAAGTTCTGAACGAAAAGGGTGAGCTGATTACAGAAAACGAACAGCTTGAAATAAATGAAACGATTGAATTGTACTTCAATATTGATGATTCAGAATATTCCCTGGCTTTGTTGTCATTAAGTGATTTTGCTTCAAATTTTATTGTTTATTTAAATCATGCAGACCAACCAATTATAGACCAGCCCTTGGATTATAGTTTTTATACCGATGTAACTTCTTTTATTGAAGGAAATGTTTTGGTGGTTTCATTGAAAGCAAAAAAAGAATTGCCGTTTAGTAAGGTGAACAGACTATTTGAATATGCTCAACTGAATTTAGTACAAGGTGCATCCATTAACCATTTTACTCCATTAAAGGATGCGTTTTTTGGAGGGAGTTTAATAAATGTAAGCATACAGAATACTTCAGAAAAAGACGTTGATGGAAAAGTTATCGTTCGAGTTTCAGACCCTGAATCGTGGGAAATATTGGCTGAAAATAATAACTGTGCTTTTGCTCGTGGGAATTCAATTATTGAAATAGAGGTGAATTTTTCAGATCGTGATAAAATTGTTTCTGGTAATGAGTACTTAGTTACCGTTTCGATGGTCGATAAAGAACAAAATGAAGCTGTAATTGATGAGTTAATACTTCCTGTTGTTTTTTAAATACGCGAACTTTGACGTATTCTCTTTCTGAACTCTCGAGGTGTGAAGTTTGTATATCTTTTGAAAACACGTGTGAAATTTGCAGCTTCGTTAAAGCCTGTTTCATACATTATTTCTGAAATTGTATATTTTGAATCGGTTAGCATAGAACATGCTTTTTGAATTCGAAACTCATTTAAAAAGGTCACAAAAGTTTTTCCTGTTAATTTTTTGAAGAAACGACTATACGAACTTTCAGTAAGTCCAGTGAGATTTGATAATTCTGATAAATGAATTTTACGCATGTAATTTGCCGAAACAAACTTATTAATCAAGTTTATTCGATTGTATTCTACAGAGTGATGATTAATATTGATAGAGTCTGCATTAAGTAGTTTGAAGTCATTTGTGAGAGTTAATGTCTTTAAAACCTGTATTAACTCAATTAGTTTTTCAAAAGGTTTAAGGTAATTAAGTTTCTCCAATTTAGTTTCTAATTCTTGTTTAACCTTGCTTCCAAAAATTATCCCTTGTTTCGATCGAATTAGAAGGTCGTTTATAAATTGTAGTTCATTTAATCCTGTAATTTTAGTCTCCAAGAATTCTTTATTCATTTGAATAATAACAGCTAAATTGTTGCTGTTGTCGTAGTTACCTAAGTTTGTGTGTGGGATGTTCGGTCCAATAAGGAGTAAAGTTCCATCGGAATAAGTTGAAAAGTGACTGCCGATATGTTGTTCTGCACTACCATTTTTAATGTATACCAATTCGTACTCTGGATGTATGTGCCAAAAGGGTTCTGTTTCTCCGTATGGTTCACAACCCATAAAGAATGAGTTACCAGGATTGGGATGTATTGTTTCAAAAATAGGTTTCATGAATGGCAAAATAATACAAATAAATGATAATTAGTGGCAATATAGTGCGTTTTATTCTGCTTATTTTTGTAAACTATAAAGGTGGTGTTATTCATTTTACCTCGGTTTTAAAAAAAGAAAAGATACATTATTCTCGTTTCGGATGAATAACGTTTGGAACTTTATTAGTAATTAGTATTACTAATGGTAAGCATGGTAAAGCAAAACTTAAGAAGGGTTTTGTAATTAGTTAATTTGAATTAACCTATTTAATTCAAAAAGGGGTTGAAATTTTAAAATTTCAACCCCTTACTTATTTCGTATAAAGCTTTAGAAGGTCAGGTTTAATCCAATCCCTAATAATTCCATAAACTGAATTTTTGCAGTTTGATCAACAGGATCTAATATGTCGGCATCGTATAAAAGTCTGGTATCAACTTTAGCACTTAAGAACTCATTAATTTTCATGGTAATTCCTACTTTCCAATCCACATCAATGTTTTGAGGATTATCTAGATAGTTAGAAAATAATCCAAGTTCTGAAGCAAATTCAACGTTTTTAACAATTTTGGTTTTCAACATGGCTTTAATAGAAGCACCTAGTTCTAATCGAGTAGTAGCACCAGCTGCTTCTAGTCCATAATTAGTGGCATCAATGTCTTCATCAAAAATCATTGTCATTTTACCTGTTAAAGGTGCTAATAATACAGAAAACTTATCACTGGCTTTGTAATCCATACCAATTGCTAAATTAAGACTGGCAGGGGCAAATAAATTTGAAATTTTTAGTGTATTGCTTGCATCGCTATATCCTGGTGCAAATTGAGAAAGGAATGCAAGTGAAGCACTGTAAAACCATTTTTCACTAGCTTTAATTCCTAACTTTGATTGCAAATCAATAATGTCTTCACTTTTTTGAATCTCAAGTCCTTCAACTTTAGATAAACCATAACCAACGTTTAATAGGTTATCCCAAGCCATATTGCCTTTAAGGTATTTGGCGGTGTAATTCAATTTTGAAACACCTGCAACAGCGTTTTGTCCACCGGCAGCCCAGTTCGTAAATGATACTTGAGAGAAGTTGATGGCAAAATCGCCACTTTTTTTCCAATAAGTTGTATCACTATTTTCTTGAGAAAATAATGGATTTACAATAATAATTAATAGTACTAAGATTGATATTTTATACATGGTATTACTTTTGGTTTTTGATATGTACGTCCATCTGAGGGTAAGGAATGTTAATTCCTTTAGCGTTGAATTCTTTAAATACTGTTTCATTTATTTCAAAAAATACAGTCCAGTAATTGACTGCTTCAACCCATGCACGAACAACAATATTTACAGAGCTATCTCCCAATTCTATCAAGCCAACAAAAGATTCAGGATTTTTTAAAATAAGTTTATGACTGTTTATTATTTCGTTTAAAATTGATTTTGCTTTTTCAAGATCATTGTCGTAACCAATTCCAAAAGTAAAGTCAACTCGGCGTTGTGCTTCTTTTGAAAAATTAACAATCGATTCTGAATATATTTTACCGTTTGGTACAATAATGGTTCTATTGTCGGGTGTTTTTAATATTGTGTTAAAAATCTGTATGTCAGCCACCTTTCCTGTGTGTCCAAGTGCTGTGATTACATCGCCAACCACATAAGGTTTAAACATTAAAACCATTATGCCTCCAGCAAAATTTTGCAATGTGCCAGATAAAGCCAATCCAACCGCTAAACCTGCAGCAGCAAGTATTGCTATAAATGAGGTCATTGGTATACCTATCATTGACATGATACTAATAATTAATAGTATTTTTAATGCAATGGATAAAAAGGAAATTAAGAATCCTGAAAGCGAAGGATCCTTAATGCTTTTTGATAGCCTTTTACTTATTGATTTAACAATTAATTTAATAATCCAAAGACCAACGATTAGTGCTACAATGGCACCTACTAATTTTAACCCGTAAACAACGATAAAGTCTTTTGCAACTTCAATCAATTCATTTATATCTTCCATAATGTGTATTTAATAATTTAAGATTTTTATGATTTCGTAACATCGTTTTTGGAAAAAAGTTGAATATGGAAGTAAAAATTTACATAATAAATTTTCTAAAGCTTTTTTA
>JAQIBQ010000029.1 GCA_027859005.1 Prolixibacteraceae bacterium
AACAAAAACTGCCTTAAAACTTATGGAATTTTATAGGAAGAATAGTCCGTGGATACTTGCCATTTTATTTTTAAGTATACTTATTTGGGGGTCATTTCAATATTTATCTTATAAAAAAGGACAATGGGAAAAAGATATTAGAAATCAAACCCTTGAAAACCTTATCAGTAAAAAATCAAGGATAGAGAAAGCATTATATTCTCGTATCTATTATACTCGTGGTGTTGCGGCATTTGTTTCATTAAAACCTACAATTACAAATCAAGAATACGATAGGTTAGCATCTGAATTTATTCAAAACGATAGTGTTATAATTACAATGTCGTTGGCAAAAAATTGTATAATAGGAGCAGTTTATCCGCTTGAAGGACACGAAAAAGTTTTGGGGCTCGATTTAATGAGTCATCCTGAGCGAAAAGAAATCGTAAATAAAACAATAGAATCACGAAAAACTTTTGTTGCAGGTCCTGTCGAATTAGTTGAAGGGGGTGCAGCTTTTATTAGTTACACACCAATTTTTGATACTAAAACAAATTTTAATGGATCTTTTTGGGGAGTAACAGACATTGTTATTGATAAGAATTTATTGTTTGAAGAGGCAGGTTTGCATGTAATTGAAAATAGTTTTG
This sequence comes from Prolixibacteraceae bacterium, assembly GCA_027859005.1. Classification (GTDB taxonomy): domain Bacteria; phylum Bacteroidota; class Bacteroidia; order Bacteroidales; family Prolixibacteraceae; genus Roseimarinus. The sequence continues at coordinate 630 of JAQIBQ010000029.1, forward strand.
TATTTGCATTAAAAGGTGAGAATGGAACTGGAAAAGATGGATCTGTTTTTTGGGGCGATAGTAAGGTGTTTGAACAGTTGCCAGTTGAAATATCTATTGAGTTGCCCTATGGCTCTTGGCTCTTGGCCGCTGTTCCAATTAGTGGCTGGTCGGCCTATTACGATCAAGATAAAGTGCTAAGTATTGTTCTTCTTGTTAGCTCTTTAATTATTTCAATCTTGTTGTTTTTAATTTTACATGGAATTAATAAAATTCGATACCGTGAGCGAGAGTTTAAAGCAATTTTTAACTCGATGGATACTTTAGTTATTGAATTTAATAAGGAAGGAGAATATTTTAAAATTGCACCTACAAACCATAAATTATTAGCATTTCCGGCTGAAGAAGTTTTAGGTAAAAAGATTGAGGATTTATTTGAACCCGATTTAGCAAAGCTATTTATAGAGACCATTTCTAAATGCATTCAAACCAAAGAAGTGGTTGTGATTGATTATCCCTTGGATTTAAATGGAGTTCCAAAATGGTTCAGGGCAAGAGTATCCTATAAATCGGGGGCAAGTGTTATCTTTAATATTTATGATATTACAATCCAAAAGCTAGCTGAGGATGAATTGCAAAATTCAGAGTTAAACTTAAAGAAAATGAACAATGTTAAGGATCGTTTTTTTTCAGTTATTGCACACGATTTACGCAACCCAATTGCCAGTTTTGAAAACCTCACTGAATTAATTCTTGACCCTGCTATTCCTCAAACAAAGAGTGAACAATTGATATTAATAAAAAGCATCAATGAAACAGCCTCGGGCTTAAGCGATTTGTTAGAAAATTTATTGTCGTGGGCTCAATCTCAGCAAAATATAATTTATGTGAACTCCAAACAGCAGCATGTATGTTTAGTGTGTAAAAATGTTGTTGATTCGCAAAAATCGCATGCTATAATGAAAAATATTTCTATTGATTTGAACGTAGATCCAACTCAAAGTGCTTTTTTCGATTCAGATTTAACTACAATTATTTTTCGAAATTTAATATCTAATGCATTGAAATACTCTTTCGAAAATTCTACTATCGCAATTAAATCAGAAATCGATTTGTCTAGAAATATGGTGCTATTACATATTATTGACAATGGAATTGGAATTCCCAAAAGTAATATAGATGACTTGTTTAAAATAGAAAAACAACTACTGAAACATGGTACAAAAAATGAAAAAGGTAGTGGTTTAGGGCTTGTTTTGTGTAAAGAATTTGCAGCCCTTCAATCGGGTGAAATTCTTGTTAAAAGCGAAGAAGGAAAAGGAAGTACCTTCTCGTTGCTATTACCTTTAAATGAGAAAAGTTAAAGTAATTTAGCCGATTCAGAATCTAAGAGCCAAGTTAATTTGCCATTTGTAGCTTCATTATGTGTGGCAGGAAGAGACTTGTTTTTATCTAAAATAATTTCTCTTACCATTTCTGCTTTTTTATTTCCTGTTGCTAAAAATGCGATGTGTTTCGCATTGTTTATCATTTCACCTGTAAATGAGATCCTTTTCTGACCACTATTGGGATGCGTTGCAACAGCACAAAGAGCATTGGCCTTGAGTAATTCCATTTGATGCGGGAATATCGACGCAGTATGTCCATCTTCACCAAGGCCCAAAAGAATATAATCAAAACAAGGGATATTATTTTCTTTTGAGACGTGTTTTTCAATTTCGGAACTGTAGCGAATCGCCTCTGCATCAGGTTCATTTTCGCCTAGTACTCTGTGGATGTTTTCTTTTTTTATTCCAATTGGCTTTAACCATAAATCATTTGCCCATTTGTAATTGCTATCGTCGTGAGAGGGAGGAACGCAACGGTCGTCGCCCCACCAGAAATGAAAAAGGCTATTAGCTAATTCATCTCTATATTTTTCAGTCAATATTTTGAAAATAACCTTTGGCGTTGATCCTCCCGATAAGGCAATGTGTATCGATTTCCCATTTGAATTTTTTGACAAATTCAAAAGTGTTTCAGCAAATTCAATTGCAATATCTACAGTACTGTTGAATATTTTTATTTCAGGTTCCATTCTTTTCTGTTTGTTCTGTTCCTCAATACCTTCAGTCCTTCAGTCCTTCAGTATTTTCAGTTCATTAACTTATAGCTCGCAGTATTCACCATCGTTCGAAAGGTTTTTACAAGGATATCGCCAACCTGATTCATGATTTGAAATTAATGATTCTGATTCTAATGGCCCCCATGAACCTGCAGGATATCCATGCAATGGAAATTCCGAGTTATTTTCCCATTCATCTAATACGGGTTGTACTATTTCCCATGCCTTTTCAACATTATCTCCTCTTGCATATAGAGTCGCATCACCTTGAATACAGTCGAGTAGTAAGCGTTCATAAGCTGTAGGAACATATGAATCGGAAAGATCGGAATAATGAAAATCGAGGTTTACTGTTTTTACGTTGAATCCAGCACCCGGTTCCTTTAAACCAACTTTTAAAAGTATTCCTTCATCGGGCTGAATGCGAATTATTAACTGGTTGGGTTTATTCTGTACTCCTTCTACCGAGTCGAATAAATGATGTGGTGTAGGCTTGAAATTGATCACAATTTCGGTTGCTCTTGTAGGTAGTTTTTTACCAGTTCTAATGTAGAATGGAATTCCTCCCCAGCGCCAATTATCGATATGCAATTTCATGGCAGCAAATGTTTCGGTTCTCGATTCTGGGTTTACGCCTTCTTCTTCGCGGTAGCCTTTTACTTCTTCACCTTTAATGCTCGATGAAGTATATTGCCCGCGTACTACACTTTCGCTAAGTGTTTCCTTTTGTAAGGGACGTATGGATTGAAATACTTTTAGAACTTCGTTTCTAATGGCATCGGCCTCAATAACAGTAGGAGGTTCCATTGCAACTAAGCCAACCAATTGCATTAAATGGTTTTGAAGCATGTCTTTAAAAGCTCCTGATTGATCATAATAGCCACCTCGTTGTTCAACGCCTAGTTTCTCGGCCGAAGTAATTTGGATGTGGTCAATGTATTTATGATTCCATAGGGGTTCCCACAAGCTATTTGCAAACCGAAGCACCAATAAGTTCTGTACCGTTTCTTTTCCTAAATAGTGATCGATACGATAAATCTGTTCTTCGGCGAAATATTTCAAAAGGTCTTTATTCAGTAGTTTCGCACTCTCAAAATTGGTTCCGAATGGTTTCTCAACGATTAGTCGTTTAAACCCATCATTCTCATTATTTAATCCAACACTGGCTAAATAATTTGGAATTATGGAATACATATTTGGTGGCGTTGACAGATAGAATAAAATATTTGCAGGTGCATTTAATTCTTTTTTTAAGGCATCGATTTTGTCCTTTAGTTTTGCATAGTCTTCTTTTTCAGAGGTTTGGATTGACTCGTAATGCAAGTGACTTATGAAATCTTCCCGGGTTTTATCTTCTGGTAAAAACTCCATCATTCTTTTCCTGAATACTTCATCGGTCATTGCCGTTCGGCTAACACCTAAAATGGCGAAAGGATGTCCTAACAGGTTTTGTTGATGTAAGTTGTAAATGGCTGGAATTAATTTGCGTTTGGTTAAATCTCCCGATGCGCCAAAAATTACTACAATATGTGGTTCCGTTTTTTTCATGTGCTTGGTTTCAATAAGAATGCAATCAAAAGTAGCTTGAATTTCAAAACAAATATACAGGAAAGAAGTTTTGCGTTTTCACAAAAAAGGCCATTATGTGGTCCAAACTACCATGTGTTTGTTTATTTCAGTGTAGTTTAAAACGAAGTCGAGCTTTTCTTTTTTTGAAATGAAACGGCTTTTAATGGTTCCATTATCATTTACTTCATCAATGAAAATTTGTTTTGAGAAAAGAACATTCGATTCACTTACAGCCTTAAATATAGCTTCTTTTGCACACCAGTATAGTATTCGGCTAAAATCAAAGGGTTTATTTCGGAGTTGAACCAATTCAATTTCGGAAAGAAAGCGCGAAGATACTTTGTCGATATTTCGATCTGTTTTTTCAATGTCGATTCCAACATACGGATTTGTACAAAGTAAAATTCCTACCATTGATTTGCTATGTGAAACACTCAAATGGCGGGTATGGTTTTGAAGGAGAGGTTTGCCGCTTTCGGTATATGTGATGTGTGGCCAAAAACCCAAAACTTCATTTAATAAAACACGAACAGCCAACCATTCTTTTTTACGTGTTTTACTCGTTATTTTCTTGTAATAAATTTTATCGTTAGCCGAAAGTTGTGATTTGTTTTCAAAAAACTCTAGTGGTTCATCTAGCGCCCATAAGGCTAGTCTGAAAGTGGTTTCGTATTTGTTTAAAATTAAGGACATTGTTTATTTCCAGGTAAATGTTTCTATTAACTGGTAAATATCTTCTTCAATAAATTTTATTACAGGGCTTAAAGAATCGTAATTAGGTATTTCCGAAATGTAAAACGAAGCACGCATGAAGTGGTTTACACTATCGGTTAAATGCAATTGCAAAGGAGAAGCAACATTTCCTTTGATTTGATAAATAGTAC
>JAQIBQ010000325.1 GCA_027859005.1 Prolixibacteraceae bacterium
GTCACCCGAGTAGGCATAGTTTCTTCGAAAGGAAATTGCAAGTTCGGTTCCATCATGTTCCCAAATAATGTTTTCAATTTCATTACCTTCTGCATCGTAAGAATACTCTTCTTTTTCTTTTACAATGAATCCATCAAATTCGTCATATTCGCTGTAAACATGTACGATTAAATCACCATTACTATTGTATTCCCAAGTTTGATGTTCTTTCAAACGAAGGTTTTCCTCCGAATCGTTGTATTCAAAATACTTATAATCTACTACTTGATCATTGGTATTGTACTGAACAATTTTTCGACTTCCATCGGTATGAACGACACTATCGAGGTAATTATTTGCTTGACTACTTTTTAATAAAGGAGAAGCTTTCACTCTCCTATTTAATAGTTGAGATTGAATATTTTTTACATTTAAGGCTTGTTCTTTTAGGCTTGAAAATTGATTTGCAGAAAAAGAATTTGCAAATCCAACGCTAAGGCTAACAATAGCCAATAGGAAAAAGATTGTTTTTTTCATGATGTTGGTATTTAGTTTATATAAATGGGTTAGTTGCCACCAAAAAGATTTTTTAAAGCATCATTAATCTCATCCGTTTTGATCTCAATTGATTCATCCATTTCGTCTTCAGCATGCTGATCAATGTTGACATTTACAATTAGTTCTCTGTTTTGTGGTAACTCAAAACTTGATGAAGGAATTCTAATATTTGTTTCAATTTTTGTTGCAGTTATAGTTGAAATTGTACCCAAAATTTTCACTTCCGTTTTCAAACTTATACCTTTCCATACCCACACTTTCCCTAAACCTTTATATACATCGCACTTCTTGCCCAAAACGGTTTCGGTCCCAATTTTTTCAAAACCCAAGGCTTCAAGCATTTCAATACTAAACGCTTCAACATCATCTTCATCGTAATCGCCATCTTCCCATTTTTGAGCCATTGGATTCGATAATTGGTATACATTTTCATCGTTATTTGACCATTCATACATCTCGGAACCGATCATTAAGGAGTAATCATTTGAAGTGGTAGTTTGGCCAAACATTGTTGACACAGAATTTTCTACATTGAATTCTTTATAGCCATAATCGTCCCATATCAAGGTTGACGTTCCGGTTGTATTACCATCCATTTTATATTCAACTTTACCTGATCTAAAAGGATATTTGCGATATTGTTGAGCGTAACTTATTGTCGATACAATTAACAATAGCAGTAGTATTGAAATAACTTTAGTTTTCATGTTAGGTAGTTTTTAACATTCTCTTTGATTGTCACTTAATCGTGAGCAAATTAATTGTCTTCGTTGAGAAACATAATGAGTAATTATGAAAATTATAATGTAATTGCGATACCTGCAGTTAAATTACTACTGCCATATCCTGCTTCTAAAAACAAAGTAAAAGCATCATTTAATTGATAACGTGCACCTAGAAATAATCTCGGGTCAATATCCGGTTCATTATAAATGGAATTTGAATACATATAATATTTTAAACCCATAGCTACACCTGCATAAGTATCTAAATTCTCGATAATAGGATAATGGAAAGTTCCTCTAACTCCTGCCATTGCTAATTTAGAATGCCACCTAAAGCCTAATCCAACATAAGGACCTACACCAATCGAACCTAAATCAGCAATGTCATCGGCAATACAATAATCTACTGATGCAGAAACAAGTGGATAATATCCTAGTCCAACACCAATAGTTACAACTTTATCACCCTTTAGGAACATTGAGTCTTGAGCTTTTACAACAACAACTACAAAAAGCATGGAAACAATAATAAATAATTTTCTCATCGTTTATTTCTATTTTGGTTTTATAATCTACTTGTAAATGTATGGTATGTTTTTGTTTTATAAACAGCAATCGAGAAAGTGCCTGTAGTTAATTAATATGTGTTCAATTTTCAGTATTATATGATATATAATAATCAACGAACAGTATTCGATGTTCTTTTAGAAAAAAATTAAGTCCAATTTTTAAAAAAAAGTCTCGTGCCTTTTAACCACCTAAGGGTCTGCAGATATGAGTTGAGATGTTGTTTATTACACAGTTTATAGTTGTAGTAATAGTTTTAAAATTACAATCTCCATAAACTAGCACGAACAACATGAAGGATTCAGCCAATAGTTGCTGTTCGCAAAAAAAGGCTTTCTTAAAATAAATCGGATCGCTTCGATATAGAAAATCCCCGAACAATAAAGGTCTTTTAAATCTGAATGCTTACAATCAATAGATCGTTAGATTTTGAGATTTGAGTAATGAGACGCAATGTATATTACTAGATATTAACAAGTTACACAAACAACTACTGCTTTTTTAATTGTCTTATTATCTGTGCATTGCAAAATACTTACCGGACTATTGTACAATAGATCAAGCAATCAAAGGTCGTCCATCAATAATTGATAAATAAAACGGTTATTGAGCAGCAAACTGCTAGTCTAAAAACATAGAACTAACAAGAACTTAAACGAAGTAGAATTTTTTAATGAGACAATATGGTTTTGATCGTGAAAAATATAGACGCACGAATACAGTTAAGCTTCATGTTCAAAAAAACATTGCTGTTACATGATAAAATTAAAAAGATATCCAACCGTAATAATTCCAAATGCCACAATTAACACAAAGGTTACTATAAAAGGCCATTTCAAAACCTTTTTCAAAATAATAATTTCAGGTAACGATAGCGCTATTACCGACATCATAAAAGCCAATGCAGTACCTAAGCTCACCCCTTTTTCAATTAGAACACTAACAATAGGGATAATGCCGGCAGCATTGCTGTATAGTGGAATACCAATAAGAATTGCGAGAGGTACTGAATACCAATTTTGATCGCCTAAAAGACTGGCCAAATAATTATCGGGAACATAGCCGTGTACGCCGGCCCCAACAGCAATACCGATTAAAATATAAACCCATATTTTACCAACTATTTCCTTCACTACCTGATAGCCACTTTCAATTCGTTTGGTAAATGGAAGCTTAGCTTCTTCTATGATTTCTCTATTGCTTTTAACACCATAAACCCAATCGGCTACGTATTTTTCCATTTTTAGTTTTCCAATAATCCAGCCAGAAAAGATGGCGATAAGCAAGCCCGTTACTAAATAAATTAGTGCAACTTTCCACCCAAACAAACCCAATAAAAGCACAAGTGCAATTTCGTTTACCATAGGTGCTGCAATTAAAAACGAAAAAGTGACTCCAATTGGAATTCCTGCCTCAACAAAACCTAAAAAAAGAGGGATGGCAGAACAGGAACAAAAAGGCGTAACAATTCCCAACAACGAAGCCAAAATGTTCCCCACAAATAAAGGTTTCCCTTCTAGTGTTTTGCGTGTTTTTTCAGGTGAAAAATAACTGCGTACTATCCCAACTCCAAAAACAATAAGTACAAGTAGTAACAGTACTTTTGGTACTTCATACACAAAAAACCAGATCGATTCTCCTAAATGAGTTTCAGCCTTAAGCCCAATTAAATCAAATATTAAGAAGTTTGTTATTGGTTTCAGGTTTAGGAAAATAATTATCCATAAAACAAAAAACAAAAATGTATATAAATAAAGATTCTTTTTAAACTTCATATCAAAAAATAAGTAAAATGATGTAATACAAACCAACTCCAATGAAGAGAAGGGCAACAAACTTCCTGAACCATTTTTCAAATACCTTTACTTTTGAGTAAAACCCGCCTAATTTTGAAAAAGAGAAAGCAATGAACCAGGCAAATAACAACACTGGCAAACCGGTAGCAAAGGCAAATACAACTGGGAGGTATAAGCCAGATGCCGAACTAATGGTCATTGGAATTAACATCCCAAAATAAAGTACCCCACTGTAAGGACAAAAGGCCAAAGCAAACAACATTCCCAATAACAACGAACTCCAAAAACCCCAACTATTCTTCTTCTCCATTCGTTGAGACAAACTAGATAAGCCAGGAATATTTAGCTTAATAACACCTAACATGAATAGCCCAATTACAACTAAAAGTGGTCCAATAAATTTTTCGCCCCATTGTTGAAAAAACCCCGACAACTCGAACTGACTGGCACCAAAATAGAATAGTAACCCAATTGTAGTATAGGATATTGCCCGCCCAAGTGTGTAATAAATTCCATTCAGGAATACACGTTTTCGGTTTTCAATATCTTTCGAAATAAAACCAATTGCAGTAATATTTGTAGCCAATGGACATGGACTAATTGCGGTCATTAATCCTAGCAACAATGCCGACCAAAAAGGAACAGAAGTGTTACCGTATAAACTATTGAGAAGTTCCTCCACCTTACTACAAGTTAATTACGTTGCTCAATTCTTCCTTGAATTTATCGGGATTAACACGTGCATTCATAAAAGCAAAATTGGTTAAATCGCTTGTACCATTTGCCCCAATTACGAGTAAGGTTTGACCTGTAATTTTTAATTCTTTCTCTAGTTCAGCACATTCTTCACTTCCAATCTGATACGATGAAAACGAAATTTTGCTTGAATCTAAAACGGCAATCACTTCTTTCGAAACCTCCTCAACGGCCATACAGGTTGCACATCTTCGTTCATTGTGGAAGTAAATTACTTTTACTATTTCTTCACTTGTAGTTTCTGTCTTATCGCAACAAGTTTTCTCAACTTGAGTACAACATGGTTCAGCAGATTCTGCAAGCTCAACCTGTTTTGAATTCGTATTTTTACACGAACTGATTAGCGTTAAGCCCAACAACAACAGAGCTAATGGATAAATATTTTTCATCTTTTTGGTTTATTGATTCGTTAGAATTAGTTCTTTCAATTTTGGATTTGAAGGCAGTTTTCCTGTAAGTACAACTTTACCGTTTATAACCAAACCGGGAGTTTGCATTACTCCGTATTGCATAATTTCTACTATGTCTTCAACTTTTATAACACTTGCTTCAATGCTCAATTCTTGAATGGCTTGTAAAGTGGCTTTTTCTAAATTTTTACATTTTGAACATCCAGTTCCCAATATTTTTATTTCCATCTTGATTTTTATTTTTATTCGTTATTCGCAAAACAACAAACAATAGTTTCAAATTTTTTTATTTCTCAAAAAATGAAGAAAGCAATGATCTTGCCTCTTCCCAGTTCTCTTTGTTTACACAATATTTTACCCTTGGTGTTTCAATTTCACCTTGAATTAAACCTGCGTTTTTCAATTCTTTTAAATGTTGAGACAAAGTTGACTTGGCAATGGGTAATATTTCACTTAAATCGCCACTATAGCAACAAGCTTGTTTCGATAACAATTCGAGCACATACACCCTCACCGGATGACTGAGTGCTTTTGCGTATCGAGCCAATTTCTTTTGCTGATTACTTATAATAACTACCTCTTGCATGTTCGTAATTTTACGAACAAAAGTAATGCTTTTTTATAAAATCAAAAATAATATCAGTTTTTATTCTTCTTAATAATCGATATCTTGAAAACCAAACCTTTGAAACCCATCAATGAATTGGAATCAATTACTTAAAAACAAAGCTGGTCTTTTTATTGGACTACTCGTTTCCTTGTTTGTTCTTCTATTCACCAATCTTGATTCCCAAAACCCTAACATTAGTCGTACCCTAGCCATTGCTATACTTATGGCCATTTGGTGGATGACAGAAGCGGTACCACTGGCAGTTACATCGTTGTTGCCTGTAGCTTTGTTTCCCATATTCGGAATAATGGATGGCAAAACAGTTTCGTCGGCCTATTTCAATCATGTTATTTTTCTTTTCATTGGCGGATTTATTATCGCACTAGCCATGCAAAAATGGAATTTGCACAAACGAATTGCTTTAAAAATATTAATGTTTACGGGCATTAGCCCCGGTAGAATTCTATTGGGTTTTATGCTTTCGTCGGCCTTTCTTTCGATGTGGATTTCAAACACTGCCACAGCCATGATGATGATTCCAATTGTACTTTCAATTATCCAAAAATTGGAAGAAAATATTGGAAAAAAAGGAGTCTATAAATATTCAATTGGCTTGTTACTTGGCATTGCTTATGCGGCATCGATTGGTGGCGTTGCTACCTTGGTTGGTACACCTCCCAATTTATCGTTTGCACGTATTTTTCAAATCTATTTTCCCAATGCTCCTTCCATCACCTTTGCATCGTGGTTTGTATTTGCCCTACCCATTACAATTGTTCTTTTTGTTGTTACATGGACCTTTCTTTACTATGTATTTAGACCTAAAAAAAGTGAATGGAAATTCGACCTAAAAGATTCTTTTCAAAGTCAATACAAAGCTTTAGGTAAAATGAAGTTTGAAGAAAATATAGTACTGATCGATTTTGTTGGAGTTGCACTGCTTTGGTTGTTTCGTAAAAATTTAAACTTTGGATTTATTACCATTCCAGGATGGGAAAACCTACTTGAATATCCTCAACTTATTAACGATGGTACGGTGGCTATTTTTATGGCGATATTGTTATTTGCCATTCCTTCCAGAAAATCTGGAAAACAAATTATGAATTGGAAAACAGCCAATAAGTTACCTTGGAATATTGTACTATTATTTGGTGGTGGTTTTGCACTGGCGAGTGGATTCAAAGAATCGGGACTTTCGATTTGGTTTGGAGAACAGTTGAGTTTTGCTGCCAACTTCCCTCCTATTTTAGTTATTGCAAGCATTTGTTTTATGCTCACCTTTTTAACCGAATTAACTTCGAACACAGCAACAACCGAAATGTTTTTGCCCATATTGGCTGGCTTAGCAATTACCATTGAAGTAAATCCTTTGCTTTTTATGATTCCTGCCACAATTTCGGCATCGATGGCTTTTATGCTTCCAGTAGCAACACCGCCTAATGCCATTATTTTTGGAACCAACAGAATAAAAATGGGACAAATGGCTCGCACAGGAATTTTATTGAATTTAATTGGAATTGTTGTGGTTACATTAATATCCTATTATTGGGGACAGTATGTGTTCAACATTGACCTTTCGGTATTCCCCGATTGGGCAATACCGAAATAAAGCCCAGTGTTTCCATCGAGCTTTAATAGTATGAACCAAAATGCAATCCTATTGGTATTTATACTTGAATATTGTTCCTCCCAATGCTTCGGCTTCTTATAAGTTTGACCTGCCTAAATATTCTTCCTTAAAATTTTTTGAAGAATGAAGGTCTTTCTGCTTTTCAATATACTTGAATACAGAATTTACATGACCTCGAGCATTACTAAATGCACAGTATACAACTTGCCAATGAAAAGAAGGTTAATCTAATAAATGACGATTGATGTACTAGGAAGATTGGCGTTTTATTTCTCCATTACATTTCTTTTTTTCATTACAATACATCAATCAACATCTCATTAACCAACATTCTTTTCTCAATTATGCTTTACTTTTCCTATTTAAATTAACTTCCAACTCATTTTCTAAAATTCTAATGACTAATGACTAAACACTTTTTATATATTTGTAAACTTTTAAAAAATCAGGCTTTTTGCAGGTTATGACAAAACAATTCAAAGAATATAAATCATTCGATTTATCGCAGATAAATAAAGAGATAGGAAAACGTTGGGAAGATGATGACACTTTCCATAAAAGTATGAGTACCCGTGAAGGGAAACCAACATTTGTATTTTATGAAGGGCCTCCATCGGCCAACGGAATGCCAGGCATCCACCATGTTATGGGACGTGCCATTAAAGATATTTTCTGCCGATACAAAACCATGCAAGGCTTTTTGGTAAAACGCAAAGCTGGCTGGGATACTCACGGCTTACCCGTTGAACTTGGTGTTGAAAAAATGCTGGGTATTACCAAAGAGGATATTGGCAAAAAAGTATCGGTTGATGAATACAATTCAGCTTGTCGTTCAGAAGTGATGAAATACACCAAAGAGTGGGAAGAGCTTACTCGACGAATGGGTTACTGGGTAAATATGGATGATCCGTACATTACCTACGATAGCCGTTACATCGAAACCTTGTGGTGGTTGCTTAAACAAATGTATAAGAAAGGTTTAATCTATAAAGGGTATACTATTCAACCTTATTCTCCAGCTGCTGGAACCGGATTAAGTTCACACGAATTGAATCAACCAGGTTGTTACAAAGATGTGAAAGACACCACAGCAACCGCTCAGTTTAAAGTAATTCGTAACAAAGCTTCTGAAAAGCTATTTGCAAATACCGACAACGATTTATATTTCTTGGCTTGGACAACCACGCCTTGGACCTTGCCATCGAACACCGCTTTAGCAGTTGGAGCTAAAATCACTTACGTTAAAGTAAAATCATTCAACCCTTATACCGGATTACCTATCACGGCAATCTTAGCAAAAGATCTTGTAAACAGTTATTTCAATCCCAAGAATGCAGAATTGGAATTGGACAGCTACGAAACAGGAGCTAAAGCCATACCATTTAAAATAGAAGAAGAATACAAGGGGGCTGATCTTGTTGACATTAACTACGAACAGCTCATTCCGTTTGTAAAACCTGAAGGAGATGCATTCCGCGTAATACCTGCCGATTACGTAACCACCGAAGACGGTACCGGTATTGTTCACATTGCTCCAACTTTTGGTGCCGACGATGACCGTGTAGCCAAACAAGCAGGAATTGTTCCGTTAAGAATGTTGGACAATGAAGGTAAATATCAGGCCATGGTTGATCGTACTGGTAAATTTTATAAGATCTCAGACCTCGACGAAGAATGGACAAAAACCTATGTGAACCAAACTGTTTACAGCGAATTTGCCGGTCGATATGTCAAAAATGCCTACGACGATACCTTAAATGAGAAGGATCCAACCTTGGACATCGACCTATCGGTAATGTTAAAGAAAGAGAACAAAGCTTTCCGTGTTGAAAAACACGAGCACAATTACCCACACTGTTGGCGTACCGACAAACCCGTTCTTTATTATCCGCTAGATTCATGGTTTATCAAAACCACAGCGATTAAAGACCGCATGATTGAGCTTAACAAAACAATTAACTGGAAACCCGAAAGTACGGGAACTGGTCGTTTTGGAAATTGGCTCGAAAACTTGGTTGACTGGAACCTCTCGCGCTCACGCTATTGGGGAACTCCATTACCAATTTGGAGAACCGAAGACGGCTCGGAAGAGTTATTTATAGGATCGACAGAAGAACTCATTGCTGAAATTGAAAAGTCAATAGCAGCCGGATTCATGGATAAAAATCCTTACAAAGGCTTTAAAATTGGAGATAATTCAAAAGAGAATTACGAAAAAATAGACTTGCACCGACCCTATGTCGATGACATAATTCTGGTATCACCCAATGGTGAAAAAATGGTTCGCGAGTTGGACTTAATAGATGTTTGGTTTGACTCTGGTGCCATGCCTTATGCACAAATGCATTATCCATTTGAGAATAAAGACGAATTCAAGAAAGTATTCCCGGCTGATTTCATTGCTGAAGGAGTTGATCAAACGCGTGGATGGTTTTTCACGCTACACGCTATAGCAACCATGACAATGGACGATGTTGCCTTTAAAAACATCATCTCAAACGGTTTGGTACTCGATGCCAAAGGGAACAAAATGAGTAAACGTCTTGGAAATGGAATTGATCCATTCGAAGCCATCGAAAAGCATGGATCAGATACATTGCGTTGGTACATGATCACAAATGCACAACCATGGGATAACTTAAAATTCGATTTATCGGGTGTTGAAGAAGTACGACGTAAATTCTTTGGAACACTATACAATACTTACAGTTTCTTCTCTCTTTATGCTAATATCGATGGTTTTACTTACGCCGAAAACGACATCGCAATTGAAGAACGACCAGAGATTGATCGCTGGATACTTTCACAATTAAATTCATTGGTGAAATTTATTGGAGAATGTTACGAAACATACGAACCAACACGTGCCGGACGTGCAATTTCAGAATTTGTAAATGAAAACCTTAGCAACTGGTTTGTTCGCTTAAGCCGTCGACGTTATTGGGCTGGTGAAATGACCACCGATAAACTTTCAGCTTATCAAACACTTTATAGCTGCTTATCAACCGTTGCTAAATTAGCAGCACCAATTGCTCCATTCTACATGGATCTGTTGTATACCGACTTGAATAATGCTACGAAAAAAGAAACCTTACAAAGCATTCATATTTCTGATTTCCCAATTTGTGACGAGACTTTAATAGACAAAGAACTTGAAGAGCGAATGAATATGGCACAAAAAGTATCGAGCATGGTACTTGGCTTGCGTCGTAAAGAAAAGTTGAAAGTGCGTCAGCCGCTTACTAAAATTATGATTCCAATTCTGAATGATAATTTTCACAAGCAGTTAAAAGCAGTTGAAGGAATTATTCTATCGGAAATAAACGTGAAGGAAATTGATTACATTACCGAAACAACTGGAGTAATCAAGAAGAAAATAAAAGCCAACTTTAAAACCCTTGGGCCTAAGTTTGGTAAAATAATGAAGCAAGTAGCTGGTGCAATTTCTCAATTAACTCAGGATGAAATTGCTGAATTAGAGGTGAAAAAAACCTTTAATTTGAACGTTAACAACGAAACAGTTACCATTGGAGTAGAGGATGTTGAAATTCTTTCAGAAGACATCCCAGGGTGGTTAGTTGCCAGCGAAGGAGCTATTACTGTAGCTTTGGACATTCACATTACCGAAGAATTAAGGAACGAAGGAATTGCTCGCGAATTTGTAAATCGTATTCAAAATATCCGCAAAGACAGTGACTTTGAAGTAACGGATAAAATTAAAGTGCAAATTCAAAAACACTCAAAATTAAACAACGCTCTGGAAGAATACAGCGAGTATATTAGCAATCAAACCCTTGCTGCGTCCCTACAATTAGTTGATAAAATTAAAGGTGAAAATGCGAAACAAATAGATATCGACAATGTTGAAATATTTATAGTTGTTGAAAAGCAGTTATTATGACGAATGTCAGATATCAGTCATTCAATTTTTTTGTTACTTTTGATTGAATTTTTAGAAAAGCAGATAACATTGAAACCTAAATAATATGAGCGAAAAGACTAGATATTCAGACGAAGAGTTGAAGGAGTTTAAAGAGCTTATTCTTGGAAAATTGGAAAAAGCTCAACAAGATTACGATATCTTTAAAAGCTCTATTAACCATAGTGACGATAATGACACAGAAGATACATCACCAACATTTAAAGTGTTGGAAGAAGGAGCTGCCACATTATCGAAGGAAGAAGCCAGCAAACTGGCTCAACGCCAAATGAAATTTATTCAACATTTACAAGCAGCTTTGATTCGTATCGAGAACAAAACTTACGGTATTTGCCGTGAAACAAATAAGTTGATCTCAAAAGAACGACTGCGTGCAGTACCTCATGCAACACTTTCTATTGAAGCGAAGAATTTGCAAGGATAACTTACGATTAAAAATTATAATGCGATTGAGAGTCAACAGCTCTCAATTGTTTTTTATATCAACTCATTATGTCGAAAAAACAACTGGCCTTTTTGGTAATTATTCTAATATTAGTTACCGATCAGATTTTAAAAATTTGGATAAAAACAAATTTCTCCCTTGGCGAAGAACACAAAGTAATTGGCGATTGGTTTTTACTTCATTTTGTTGAAAATAAAGGAATGGCATTTGGGTTCATTTTTGGTGGTAGAACAGGGAAAGTAATCCTGACCTTATTCCGCTTAGTTGCTGCAAGCGCAATTATTATATACTTACTTAAACTCATTAAGAAAGATATACCAACAGGTCTTGTAATTAGTATTGCAATGATTTTTGCGGGTGCAGTTGGAAATATAATCGATAGTGCATTCTACGGCATCCTTTTCACCGATAGTTATGGTAGAGTGGCTGAATTTCTACCAAAAGGAGGCGGTTACGAATCCTTCTTGCACGGTTCAGTAGTCGATATGTTCTTCTTACCTATTTTAAAAGGAACATGGCCAAGCTGGTCACCAATTAATGCCAATCAACCCTTTCTATTTTTCCGACCAGTTTTTAACATTGCTGATTCGGCAATTACAGTAGGAATCTCAATCATATTAGTGTTTTACCGCAAGTTTTTTAACGAAATAGACAAGAAAAAAGCAGAAGATGCAAAAGAAGTGTAAGCTTTTGCATCTTTTGCTTGTGTAATTTAATGCAAATCACTAAAATTGCAAACCGAAAATTATATGAGTTGTCAATGATACATTTTCAATTCTTAATTTATAATTTTAGGGCCTATAGCTCAGTTGGTTAGAGCACCTGACTCATAATCAGGTGGTCCCTGGTTCAAGCCCAGGTGGGCCCACAGAAACAAAGGAGATGATTTTTATTAATCGTCTCCTTTTTTAATACCATATATGTAAGCTTTAATTTAAATCCAAATGGGGTCACCCCATTAGAAATAGAACAGACTAACTAACTTACATTAGACACATAACAACATATACCTACCCATACATTTGTCTAATGTTTTTGTTTAAAAATAGGCACCAAGCAAGAAAAGAGCCAAATGATTGAATCGCTTGATCTTTTTCCAATATTCTTCACATTCTTATAGTAACCCCAGTGAGCAAAAGTTAGAAATAACTTGAAATTTGTTTAAAAAATGCACTCCAATTTGAAAAGAGAAAGGGGAAAAAACGTTCAGATAATATACATTTACTATATTGATACAATTTTCATATCATTAGATGCACAATGGATAAGATGCAATCATTCTCGAATCAGTTGGAACGAGCATTATTAATGCTCGATAAAGGAGCCGCAGAAAAAACACTGAAAGAGGCACTAACTTATGGAGCACCAGCCGATATTGCGGGTGAATTAGTGTCACTAACCCTGAACCGAATAGGCGATGCCTGGCAAGAAGGAAAATTAGCCTTATCGCAAGTTTATATGAGTGGAGTTATATGTGAAGAATTAATCGATAAAGTACTCCCTCCCCAAAGCCAAATGCGTAAATCACAACCCAAAATGGCCATTGCCGTTTTCGAAGACTTTCATATGCTGGGCAAGCGTATTATATTTTCTTCGTTGCGAGCAAGTGGATATGAACTCATGGATCTTGGAGGAGGTCTAAATACCGATCAATTGACTGAGATTGTCGAAAAAGAGAAAATTAAAATCTTATTGCTTTCTGTTTTGATGCTTCCCTCTGCACTCCATGTTAAAGCTTTACGGCAAAAATTAAATGGAACGGATGTGAAAATAATTGTTGGGGGTGCACCCTTTCGCTTCGATGAAGAACTATGGAAAGAAGTAGGTGCCGATGCCTTTGGGAAAGACCCAGCAGAAGCCATTAAAATTGTTGCACAAATGATGGAGGAAATGAAATGAAACGAGCAAAAAAAATGACCTCAATGGAACGGGTGTTAACTACCCTTTCGCACAATGAACCCGATCGTGTTCCACAATTTTTATTGCTAACCATGCATGGAGCTAAAGAATTGGGCCTAACTATTAAAGAATATTTCTCGAAAGCTGAATATGTTATTGAAGGACAAACTCGCCTTCAAAAAAAATACAACAACGATTGTTATTATCCTTTTTTTTTATGCTCCTCTTGAAGTAGAAGCATTTGGAGGGGAAGTGATTTATGCCGAAGATGGACCTCCAAATTCAGGACAACCATTTATAAGCGATATTGAAAAAATTGCACAACTTGAGCCCCCTAAAATCAGTGAATCAAAAATGCTGCATAAGGTGTTGCATACCATCGAAAAACTAAAAGAGAAAGCAGGCTCCGAAATACCAATTATTGGCGTGGCCATGTCCCCCTTTTCCTTACCAGTTATGCAACTCGGATTCGAAAAATACCTCGACAGTATGCACTTTCGTAAAGATTTGTTTGAACATTTAATGAAGGTAAATGAAGAATTTTGCGTCGACTGGTCAAACGCTCAGCTGGAAGCAGGAGCCACAGCCATTTGCTTTTACGATCCAATATCGAGCCCTACAATTATTACTAGGGAGAACTATCTCGAAACTGGCTTTCCTATTGCACAAAGAACAATAAGTCGAATAAAAGGAGCCACAGCCACCCATTTTGCCTCGGGCAACTGTTTGCCCATTGCCGATTTGGTTTCACAAACAGGAACGGCCGTTGTAGGTGTGAGCTCAAAAGAGGATCTATCGCAATTAAAAAATAACTTCAAGAATAAAGTAACGGTACTAGGAAACCTCAATGGTATTGAGATGAGAAGGTGGACGACAGAACAAACAACAAATATTGTTCGGGAAGCCATTCAGAAAGCAGCACCCGGCGGCGGATTTATTCTATCCGACAACCATGGTGAAATACCTTTCCAGGTGTCCGATGAAGTATTAAAAACGATTTCAGAAACGGTACAAGAATACGGCAAATACCCAATAATAACTTCAAATGGAAACTAAACTTTGTATCTATATTTGTAATTCCTTAGTTCCTGAAGTGAATCATCTGCTACATAATGGAAACTACCCCGATGTGTCGGTAAAAAGTTTCCCTGCAATATGTGCAGGTGGCGCACTCACCGATGAGCTAATATTGGATATGGTTGCTCACAATATCGATCAGTTTTCAAAAATTATTGTTATTGTAAGCGCATGCCGTGGGAATAAAAAAACCATTCAATCAAATCACAACAAAATTGAAATCCTTCATCTAGAACAATGTTTCGAACTCACGTTTAATCTCCCTACCATATATCATTTTATTCAGCAAGGCAATTATTTGGTCTCAAATGGGTGGTTGCGGAATTACCAACAGCATATTAGGGAGTGGGGTTTTGATAAAAAAACAGCAAAAACATTTTTTGGTGAGTCAATGAAACAAATTCTACTTCTCGATACGGAGTTACCAGAAGATTACCGTCCAAACCTTGAAGCTCTTTCTGAATACATGGGTTTGCCTTACGATATTTTACCCATTGGAACCAGCCACGTTCAAAAATATATCGAGGGAATTATTTTCAAATGGAGAAGCAACAATGAACGAGAAGCACTTAATGAACAAATTGCCAACAGTACTCGTGAAAGTGCCGACTACTCGCTTATATTTTATCACCTCCAGAATCTTATTGAATTTACTGATGAAGTGGTCATTATTAATGAAATTTTAAAGCTGTCAGATTTATTATTTGCTCCTGAACAAATTGTTTACCAACAAATACTAAATCTGACAGCAACAAAACTTCATTATTTAAACCCAAATGAAAAACACATCAATTTTAATGCTGCCAACTCATTAGAACTTGAAATTAATTATGCCAATGAACACATAGGAGTCCTTGGAATAAACGGGATTAAATTCCCCGAATACATTCCAAAATACCAAAGTATGGCAGATATTATTTGCCAAATGGGAGGTTTAGCAATTTCAAATGCACGAAAATATTCAGAACTAGAAAAAGAGAAATTAAAAGTAGTTGATAGCGAAATTAGGTTCAAAGCTATAATGAAACAATCACCTTCGGTAATTGAAATGTATGATCTTGATGGCCTACAACGTAGTGTAAACCAGGCGTACGAGGAGTTGTGGGGCTTTTCTGCAAACAATACTGTGAATCAATTCAATATATTACAAAGCGAAGAGGTTAAACGAACTGGTCTTTTAGATTATGTGTTGTGAGCTTATAAGGGGGAATCGGTGCAAGTTCCTGAATATATTTTCAATTCAAATGGGAAAACGGAAGCAAATGGTATTGGTAGGGAGCGATGGTTAAGCACTCGTATTTATCCATTAAAAGATATTGATGATAAGGTTCAGAATATTATTGTTACGCATGAAGATATTACAAGGGTAAAAGAGTCGGCACTTAAAATTGCTGAAAGCAACCAAAAGTTTAAAAACCTTAGCCAATCAGCTACTGAAATGCTAAACCTAAATTCAGTTGAGGAAATTTATGAATACATAACAAAGTCGCTCCATAAGCAATATCCTAATAGCGTAATCCTATTTGTAACAATTGATGAAAAAAAAACAAAACACATCGTTTGTTAATCTAAAAGGAGTATCGAAATCTTTACTGGAAAAAGTAAAAAAACTCTCTGGATTCGATCTTATCAACCATAATTTCAAGTTGCTACCCTCTCATCTTAGCTTATTTAAATTGGGTTCTTTTTATCATTTTGAAAAAGGATTGGCTGAATTCTCTGGACCTGAATTCCCAAAGCTTGTAGCCAAAGCCGTTGAAAAATTATTAGGAATTCGTCATATATATACCATTGGTATTAACAAAAGTGAGAAGCTTTTTGCAACAATCCATTTTTTCAATAGAAGTAAAAATCCTATTACCGACAATGAATACATTGAATCGTTCGTAAGGCAAGCAGGGATTGTAATTGAACGAAAACACGCCGAAGAACAATTGCAACAAAATGAAATTGAACTCCGCGAAACCAGTGCAACTAAAGATAAATTCTTCTCCATTATTTCACATGACTTACGAAGCCCGTTTGCTTCTATTGTAAATTTGTTAGGCTTAATGGCTGAAAACAGCAAGGACTTTTCGCCTGCAGAGTTTAACCAATTCGCCCAATCAGCACATAAAACAGCCCAGTCAACCTTTCACCTATTGGAAAATTTGTTGGAATGGTCACGTCTGCAAAGAGGTGTATTGCCATACAATCCGGAAAAGATAAATCTAAAAGACTTTGTAAAAACTTGTGATCCATCAACTTTTGAAATGGCAAAAGAGAAAAAGATCAAAATTGATTTTAACTTTCCTAAAGGATTGATAATAAAGGCAGAC
>JAQIBQ010000377.1 GCA_027859005.1 Prolixibacteraceae bacterium
GCCAGGTTTACCCTTCGAGAATGCTAAGTTTTTAGCCGACTGGGTGAAAAGTGCTAATTGGGGACGTTAACAAAATGGAGAATTGATAATGGAAAAAAGAATACTTGAAAAATACAACAAACCTGTCCCTCGGTATACAAGCTATCCGCCTGCAAATTTCTTTACAGAGGAATATACTTCCGAGAATTATATTCAAGCAGTTAAAGAATCCAACCAATGGAACCCTCAACTTATTTCCTTCTATTTTCATATTCCGTTTTGTAAAAAATTATGTTATTTCTGTGGATGTAATTCCTATGGAATGCGTAAACTCGATGCAGTTGACGATTACATGAAAGCAATGATCAAAGAGCTAAAATTAATTGTCGAAAAACTTGATAAAAATCGTTTAGTTGCTCAAATTCATTACGGTGGAGGTACGCCCAATGCCGTTGAGGTAAAATATTTAAGTGAAATAAATAAAATTATTTCTTCAAATTTCAATTTCATTGAAAACCCTGAAATTGCAATTGAATGCAATCCTGCCTACCTCGACGAGGATCAAATTCATGGCTTAAAAAAAGCAGGATTTAAACGGTTCAGTTTAGGTATTCAGGATTACGATACAGAAGTGTTAAAGGCAGTAAATAGAGAACGTCCGTTTATGCCATTAGATCACATAATGGCAATGCTAAAGGAAGACGACCCAGAAGTTAAAATCAACCTCGATTTCATCTACGGGTTACCAAAACAAACAGCCGAAGGCTTCGCTCAAACCATTGAAAAAGCGGTAGAATTAAAGCCCGACCGATTGGTTACATTCTCCTATGCACATGTTCCTTGGGTGAGTAAAATTCAAAAGAAATTAGAAATACATGGTTTGCCCGAAAACAAAGAAAAGGTGAGAATGAATGAATTGGCATTAGAGGTGATGCAAAAAAATGGCTATGAAGTTATTGGCATGGATCATTACGCAAAAAGCGATGATGAATTATGCGAGGCACAGCATGCCAATCAATTACATAGAAATTTTCAAGGTTATTGTACCAGACGAACAACTGGACAGGTTTATGCCTTTGGAGTAACTGGCATTAGTCAGCTGGAGAAAGGTTACGCACAAAACACCAAATCAATCGATGATTATATCGAAAACATCAACAAAGGAAAATTCAACATAATAAAAGGCTATGAATTAAGCGATGATCAGGTTATCATTCGTGAAACCATTACCGAATTAATGTGCAACCACCGAATTATTTGGGATGAATTGGCTGCAAAACTAAACATTACAACTGGACGCTTAAAGGCAGCTTTAGCCAATCGGCCTAATGAATTAAAAGAATTAGAAGAAGATGGAATTATTCGAATCGAAAATGGGAATATCTTCATGACCAACAATGGAGCCTTGTTCATTCGTAATGTAGCATCTGCATTCGATCCACTCATTGGTACAGCCGGCAAAACCTTTTCGAAACCAGTATAATATAACAATAGATCGTTAGATTTTCAGACATTAAAACAAAGGCAAAGCCAGAAACACTTACAAGCTTGACGACACAACAAACTATTAATAAATTAGTCAAATAAAAACACAGCCAAATTCAATTAAAAATCAACAAAAATTTACTTCCATGAAAAACTTAATCATCATTGCTATTCTCTTTTTCTCGTTGTTTGTTGGAACTTCATGCACTCATGCAAAAGTTTTTATTACGAACAATTCCGATGCGATTCATTACATGGGAAGAATTGCACATACCGACTCGATGTCTACATTTTACTGGTCAGGCACTTCGGCTCAAATAAATTTTGAAGGGACTACAGTAAAAGCACTGTTGCAAGATGAAACTGGTGACAATTATTACAATGTAATTATCGACAAGGATAGTGTAATAATGATTCGCCCTTTGAAAGAGAAAACACTGCTTACACTTGTTGAAAACCTTAAATACGGAAAACATTCAATTGAATTATTCAAACGTACAGAATACGATCGAGGTGCTACAAGTTTCTTTGGATTTGAACTCGATTCAAAAGCAAAAATTGAAGCACCAAAACCTGAAAGTAAACGCAAAATTGAATTTTACGGCAACTCTATCACTTGTGGCTATGCTGTTGAAGATTCCTCAGGCAAAGACCGACCTGATAGTATTTTCACCAATAACTATTTGAGCTATGCCAACCTTACTGCACGCCATTACGATGCAGAGTACCATTGCATTTCAAAAAGTGGGATTGGTATAACCGTAAGTTGGTTTCCATACATCATGCCCGATATTTATGATCAATTGGTTCCATTAGATGCCGATATTAAATGGGATTTTTCGAAATATACTCCCGATGTTGTGGTAATACATTTGTTGCAAAACGACTCGTGGATAGTAAACATGCCAGAACATGAATCTTTCAAAAAATATTTTGGAACTGAAAAACCCTCTGAAGAATTCATTATTAATGCGTATAAAGATTTTGTTTCAAACATACGTGAAAATTATCCTAGTGCGAATATTATTTGCTCAATGGGTGGAATGGATGCAACAAGAGAAGGATCTGTATGGCCGGGCTATGTAACTGAAGCAGTTCAACGAATGAACGATGAAAAAGTATTCACCTATTTCATGCCATACAATAACATTCAAGGTCATCCAAACATTGAAGAACAGGCAAACATGGCAGAAGGCCTCATCAAATTTATTGATGAAAATATTGAATGGTAGTTAAAATAGTCAAGGCACCACTAAACGTGAAACCTTAACTTATCTAAAATATAAACATGGAACCAATTCGTAAAGATGTAATCATAATCGGTGCCGGATTAACCGGATTAACCATAGCCTTCTATCTAAAAAAAGCAGGATTAAACGTAACTGTTCTCGAAAAAAATGAACGTACGGGTGGCGTTATTAATTCCTATAACGAAGAAGGTTTTCTTTTTGAAGCGGGGCCAAATACTGGAGTACTTTCGCATCCCGAAGTAGTTGAATTATTTGAAGAATTAGAAGACAAATGCACTTTAATTACTGCTAACCCCGAAGCAAAGAAACGTTACATCTGGAAAGGAAAAAAATGGCATGCAATCCCTTCTGGACCAATTTCTGCCATTACAACTCCACTTTTTAAACTAAAAGATAAATTCAAAGTATTGGGCGAACCTTGGCGCAAACCAGGAACAAATCCGATGGAGAATTTATCTGATTTTGTGAAACGAAGATTGGGACAAAGTATTCTAGATTACGCAGTAGATCCCTTTGTTTCGGGCGTTTATGCCGGCGACACGAATTACCTTATACCGAAATACGCCTTGCCTAAACTGTATAATTTAGAACAAAATTACGGCAGTTTCATTAAAGGAACCATTCAAAAAGGGAAAGAGAAAAAGAACAATCCACGTTTGCAAAAAGCTACACGCGAGGTATTTTCGGCCAAGGGTGGATTATGCATGCTCACCAATGCTTTGACTCAATCGATTGGTGAAGAAAACATTTTATTGTCGTGCGATCACACAAGTGTTATTCCCGAAAATAATCAGTTTAAAATCCAGACTAAACAAACAGACAAAGCAATTGAAATTATTGCTGGCAAAGTGATCTCAACCATAGGTGGATATTCAATTCCAGAAACATTTCCTTTTTTTAATGAAGTGCAAAGCAAGGCTTTTGCCCAATTAAAATATGCCAAAGTAGCTCAAGTTATTTTAGGCTTCAATAAATGGGAAGGAACAGACATTAATGCCTTTGGTGGATTAGTGCCTTCAAAAGAGAATAAAAAAGTTCTGGGCGTATTATTTACATCATCATTTTTCAGCAATAGAGCACCTAAAGGTGGAGCTTTGCTTTCGGTATTCACCGGAGGAGTTCGAAGACCAGAACAGGTTGAAATGACCGACGAACAATTATTGGATGTTTTAAAAGAAGAAATACCTTCGATGATGGGCTTGGCTAAATTCAATCCAGATATGGTTCGTATTTTCCGTTATAAACATGCCATTCCACAATATGGTGCCGATTCAAAAGAACGTTTTGAAACAATAGACGCACTTCAGAAACAATATCCAGGTTTGATTTTAGCAGGTGGAATACGCGATGGAATTGGCATGGCCGACCGCATTAAACAAGCCAAAACAATTGCCGATCAAATTATTGCAAACTAAAACAAATGATTGCCTTCTTTCATACACATCCTCAAAACATCGAACGTTTCGATAACTTGATGAAAATAATTGCTCCAAATCAAGAGCTTAAGCATTTTTTGAATGAAGCAATTTTAAAAGATGCCATTCTAAAAGGAGAAGTTACAATAAGCACAGCCAATGCTTTCAGAAATGAAGTACTTGAAATTTCTAAGCTAAATCCTCAACTTCTTATTTGTACTTGTTCAACCTTTGGCGAAGAGTGTAAAAACCTCAACAGCAACAATATTGACATAAAACGTATCGATTATCCAATTGCAAAATACCTGGTAAATAAGTATTCAAAAATAGGATTAGCATTTTCTGCAAAAAGTACACAAAACATTAGTCGTAATTTGTTGTTAGAAATAGCAGCTGATCTTAATAAGCAAATTGAAATTATTGATATCGATTGTACAAAAAGCTGGAATTATTTCAAAGAAGGCAAACTCGAAGATTACAATAAATCAATTGCCAAGAACATTCAGCTGAAACATTTAACTACCGAAGCCATATTCATAGCTCAGGCTTCAATGGAAGGAGCTAAAGTATATTTGAATATCGAAAAAGAGGTAGTTACTAGCCCTGCGTTTGGATTGAATTATTTTTTAAAGGGAATACAGAATGATAAAGAAGTTTAAAGCCAAATGGAACATTCAGTCCGATTGGCAATTGTTAATTATATTGGTGGTTTTTTCAATTACCGGTAGCGCTGCAATGATTGTACGCAAATTGGTATTTTCGTTGATTGGCATAACTCCCGACACTACTATATGGATTAAAGTTCCGCTTTATATATTGATTTTATTTCCTGCCTATCAGGTTTTATTAATTATAATTGGAAGTTTGTTAGGTCAATTTCAATTCTTCTATGCTTTCCAAAAGAAAAGTCTTCGATTTTTAAACCACAAAAGAGCGTAAACATGAGAACAACTGAAGTAGCTGAGCTATACCGTTCTTTGCAGAAACAGATAACACTGGTATTGGAAGAAGCAGACGGGAAAGCTGAATTTACTGAAGAACACTGGAAAAAAGACATCGGCGAAGGGTTTACACGAGTACTCCAGAATGGACGTATAATTTAAAAGGGAGCTGTAAATTTTTCGCATGTAGAAGCAGATTATACTCCTCAAATGGCTAAGTTATTAGAAGAAGGTACCGATGCAAAACGATATGCTGCCACTGGAATTTCATCGATCATCCATTCGTCGAATCCTTTTGTACCCACCATTCACATGAATGTTCGACATTTCAGTCTGGACAATGGAAGCGAATGGTTTGGTGGTGGTATTGATCTTACCCCAAGCTATATCAACAAAAGTGAAGCAAAGTATTTCCATTTGAAATTAAAAGAAATTTGTGACAAATACGATCCCTCTTTTTATTCCGAATGGAAGGTAGGAGCCGACGATTATTTTTTCCTTCCTCATAGAAACGAAAGCAGAGGTGTTGGAGGAATATTTTTCGACCGAATAAAACCAAATAAACAGAACGATTTCAAAAAAATACTATTTCTAACTGCAGAACTTACACGAACTTATCCAAAAATATACAGCCAATTAATGAAAGCAAACGGAAAAAAATCATACTCCGAAGCTGAAAAACAATGGCAAAAAATACGCCGTGGGAGGTATGTAGAATTCAATCTGATGAACGACCGGGGTACCAAGTTTGGATTGAAAAGTGGTGGCAACACCGAATCGATTTTAGTGAGTTTACCAGCCGAAGTGGAATTTCATTATAAACATGAACCCAAAAAAGGAAGCCCCGAAGCAGAAACATTAAATTTATTGAAAAAAGGAATCGATTGGATCAACCAATGAACAAAAGCACTGAAGAGCTGAATAAATAGAAAAACATAACAGAAACGTCATTACAAACGTAATATTATGAAGTGAAGCAATCTCCCACAATTAAACAGATTGCTTCGTCCTTCGAGAATTATAGGGGTGATCACAATGACTGAGATAATAGGAAATATAATGAGAACGAATAAAACAGCAATACTATTAATAAATGTTGGAACACCTGATGAACCTACAGTAAAAGCTGTTCGTCGATACCTATTTCAATTTTTAAACGATAGACGTGTAATTGATTTGCCCTTATTAGCTCAAAAGCTTTTAGTAAATCTAATTATTGTACCCTTTCGTGCTCCAAAGTCAACCAAATTGTACCAGCGTTTGTGGACCAAAGATGGATCGCCATTGGTGTATCACACCTTGAAACTACAAGAAAAACTTCAAGCAAAGGTCGAAGACCATGCCGATGTTTTTGTGGCCATGCGCTATCAAAACCCATCCCTAAAAAAAGCATTAGCTGCTATCAAAACAGCTGGTTATGGGAAAGTAGTTGTTTTGCCACTTTTCCCCCAGTATGCCTCGTCAACGAATGGAACAGCCACACAAGCAGTTTGGAAAGAGCTAAGCAAATGGAACACTTTGCCCGACGTACATGTAATCAACCAGTTTTACAATCATCCAGCATTTCTAGATGCATTTGCTCAAAAAATTGCATCGTACAAACCAGCAGAATACGATCATTTAATTTTCACTTATCACGGATTACCTAACCGGCAATTGGATAAAACACATCCTGGCATATCGAATGCAACTTGTACTTGCGAAAAAGCATTACCAGACCATGGCAAGTTCTGTTACAAAGCCACGTGCTACGAAACTACCCGTCAATTAGTGAAACGTTTGGGATTAAAAGAGGGCAGTTATTCTGTTTCTTTTCAGTCCCGCTTATCGAATAATTGGATGACACCTTTTACCGATAAAAATCTAATGAATAGAGCCGAGACTGGGGCAACAAATATTTTGGTTGCAGCACCATCGTTTGTGGCTGACTGCCTCGAAACAGTGGTTGAAATAGGACTGGATTACAAAGCGCTTTTCATTGAAAAAGGAGGCAAAAAGCTCACCTTGGTTGAAAGCCTCAACGCCAATGATAATTGGGTAGATGCTGTCGAATCCATATTATCACCTTACATTTAAGGTCTGTTCGATATAACAAAAAATAGTACAGGACAAGAATTCAGAAACAAGATTTCCACCAACAAAGACAAATTTACAAATCATTATCAATCAGTTATAGACCAATAATATATTAACTAAATGCTTTGCTAGAACTCACATTTTTTAAAAGGCATAGCCAACAGAAAATCCACCACGTAAACCTGGCAGAACTATTGGCAGTTTAATATTTAACAAACTATTTAAGGCTGTAAAATCCATTCGTTTTTGCAAAAAAGGATATTTTTCAAGATACCCCTCAATATCATCTTTTATGGTACCGTAGTCGAAATCTTCAGAGTCTTTCATTTCCTTGTAACTAATCTTTATTCTATGTCTATCAATTCCCCCTCCTAAAAAATGGAAATCGTATACAATTCGATTCAGAAATTTATTAGAGCTCTTCACTCTCCCTTGATATCCCAATTGCAAACCAGCTCCAATATTTGAATAATTCAGGCCAACCCGAAATGGCATCATTTGAATATCGTCAAAGAAATTCATACTTAAACTGGCATAGCGAACATAAGGTGCAATGTAAATTCCTTGCAATTCATTTTTATTATTTCCCAACCAAAAATAGCGGTATTCGAATGAAGCATCGAAACCACTTTTGTTCCCATTCATTTCAATCTCATATTTCTTAAATAAATTACTGAAAGGCGATAGATAACCAACCCGTAAACTCAACGATGAATTTTTTGGGAGCTTATGCTCAATAGAAAAACTATAATCGCCATAAACCATATTGGTCAACTCAAGCTTCGCATTGTGTACAAACGGAGACTTAGAATGCTGACTATAAACAAATTGAACACACCCGATTGTTATCAAGAATAAAATTAATCGCTTCATCATATACTGAATTTTGCGACAAATGTAACATAAAAATAAAAGCCCCAGAGTTAAACTCCAGAGCCTTTTTCCCACTAATTCTTACTAATTTTTACAAAATTATAACCTTCGATGTTGAAGTTTTCGAAGGAGTGCTAACATTTAAAAAATATATTCCTTTTTGTAAAGTACTTGTATTTATTGTTTTTGAATTGAATCCACTGTATTGATTCTCTCGTTCGTCTGCAATAACAACTCTTCCCGACATATCAATTAACTTGAATTCAACTTCGGTATTTTGCTCCAAACTATATTGAACAGTGAACTTACTGGTTGCAGGATTAGGGAATACTTTCATTTCAGTAATCACATCGAGTTCTCGTATACCAACACCTGTTTTAGGCTCGGCTAAACTATTCAAGTATACTTCAAGAAATGTTGTTCCATCTCCTAATTTTAGGTTTCTATCTTCGGGATAAAACTTATTCAAGCCAATTTCATCTTCCCAATCGTCGGGCATTCCATC
>JAQIBQ010000390.1 GCA_027859005.1 Prolixibacteraceae bacterium
AAGTAGGATAATGCCGAAAATGAAAACGAATGCCGGTTCTAAAAAGCGTTTTAAGCTGACCGGTTCCGGTAAAATCAAAAGGAAACATGCTTTCAAAAGTCATATTTTGACCAAAAAAAGCACTAAACGTAAGCGCAACCTTACTTATTTTGGAGTAGTCTCTAAACCTGACGAAAACAACGTAAAGAAGTTGCTTTGCATGAAGTAAACCTTTTGAACAAGAAAATTAAGTAATTAACCGGAGTGAATTAGCCATAAAAGATCCCGAGGATTCGGGGCGCTAACCACTCGAAAATTTGAAATTATGCCAAGAAGTGTAAACAGCGTTGCATCACGCGCTAGAAGGAAAAAAGTCCTGAAGCAAACCAAGGGAAACTTTGGTGCAAGAGCAAACGTTTGGACGGTAGCAAAAAATACCTATGAAAAAGGGTTGCAATATGCTTACCGCGACAGAAAGAGGAAGAAAGGAAGTTTCCGTTCGTTATGGATTCAACGTATTAATGCAGCGGTTCGCCCAGAAGGTTTGAACTATTCTACGTTTATCAATTTGTTGAAACAAAAAAACATTGAGATTAATCGTAAAGTTTTAGCCGACTTAGCAATGAACCATCCAGTAGCTTTCAAAGCTATTTTGAAAAAAGTTGCAAAATAAGCATACAATAACTTAGGTGAGATATAGGCCGACTAATTAATTTTAGTTGGCTTTTTTTTGTGCCTTGCAGGCAAACCATCACTATAATATTCGAGTGGAGCCTACAACTATGTTTATAATAGATTGGATAAGTGTTAAAGAATTTAAGAAACACTTAAACGATAAACTGTGCCAATTCCACGAAGAAAAGTGGTAACTATAAGCTACAAGCAGTAAAACGTGTTTACAGCGAAAAGAAGATGGGAGTGAAAGCCCACATGGTATTCCTACACTAAGAGACCGTGTTGTTCAACAAGCCTTGTTAAACGTTTTGCAACCTATCATCAAACCAGAATTTCATCCTTCAAGCAATGGTTATCGTCCCAATTGGTCGGCACACCTTGCATTAGCCAAAGCCGAACGCTTTATGCGTCATTACCGACTCGATCATGTGGTTGATATGAACTTCTCAAAGTGTTTCAACACTTTAGACCACGTATTAATCTGATCATCGGTCAACGAGAAAGTAAGTGACGGTAAGGTATTGAACCAGATAACAAGTTTCTTGAAATCAGGGATTGATGAAAATTGATAGTTAAACACAACAGAAATAGGCAGTCTTCAAGGCGGAATTATATTTTTGATTTTGTGCTGAAAAGGTTTAGCATGAGCCATGTATGAGGCCCGTACGCACGGTTCTGTGAGAGGGATAAATATGGAATGAATTATTTTATTACATATTTACCCTATTTGATGTTTTCCTCTCTATTTATAAATGATAAAGGCTTAAAGATTTTGATATGAAACATGTAATTTCTTACTAACAATTCCAGCTAATAATTCCTCCTCAAGAACTATTTCACTATTATCAGATTTGTCAATAAATGTGAAATCAAATTTTCTTTTATCTACCTTAATCATTAACCCATCCTTTGATGTTGTTGTTATTTGCATTAATTCGTCAATCTCTTCAACGTATATAGAGCCGCTTAGTTCTTTGTGATTTAGTATTGATGAAGGAGATATTAATTTAACTTCTTCATCTTTGTTAAAATAACTTATTCCAATTGAATTATTATCGTATGCAGTAAATAAGATTTTAACTCCTTTCGTTGATTCTATCAATACTTCTTTATCAGTTACTTGTTGGTATTTGGTATATTTCCCAGGGCTTATTGCGTTTACATTAAGCGAAACTACAATCAATGAAAGAAGTAGTACTGATTTAAAAATCGTGCTTGTATTATTTATTGTGTTTTTCATATTTCAATTTTTTATTTATTCTGATTATGTCTTTTGCAATGTGAGTGCCAAAGTTGTAACGTGCACTAAATTAAAGCCATAGGATGATGAAGAATAATGCATGTGTCCCAAAAAGGGACGGGTGATTGATTGCTGGGACTGTAATTGATATACGGTGAGCATTATTTTGCATCTTTATTGATTGTTATATTGAGAGGTTTTGTTAAAAACATTTGTTATATTTTCTATCTCGTTCTTTCTGCTTAAACTTATGGTTCATATTGAATAGAAAAGATGGAATTGAATAAAATAGCTAAGCTTGTTGAATCACAACGAAATTTTTTTGTAAGCCAACAAACAAAAGATGTAAAGTTCAGACTAAATGCTTTAAAGAAAGTGAAAAAGGCATTGATTGATAACGAGGCAGAACTGTATGATGCACTTTGGTCTGATATGCACAAATCGTCGTTTGAAACCTACGCACTAGAACTTGGGAATGTACTTAACGAAATTGAATTGCATATTCGTAAATTAAAATTTTGGGCGAAACCTGTTAGAAAATCTACTCCAATTGTTTTATTCCCATCGAAAAGTAGAGTTTATAAAGAACCATACGGAAATGTATTAATTATTTCACCTTGGAATTACCCCTTGTTGTTGTTAATCGATCCTTTAATTGGCGCAATTTCGGCAGGGAATACTGTAGTATTAAAACCATCTCCTTATTTGAAGGCCTTTTCAGCTTATCTTGACAAACTAATTTTTTCGATTTTTTCACCAGAATACATTGCAGTTGTTCACGGAGCTCGTGATGTCAATCAAGTATTATTAGCTCAAAAGTGGGACTATATTTTCTTTACAGGTAGTTCTTCTCTTGGGAAAATTGTGATGAAAGCCGCTGCTGAAAATTTAACACCTGTAACACTAGAGCTGGGAGGTAAAAGTCCTTGTATTGTCGATTCTGATGCTAATTTGAAATTGGCAGCCCGTCGAATTGTTTGGGGGAAATTTATAAATGGAAGTCAAACTTGTATTGCACCTGATTATTTAATGGTGCATGAGTCGGTTAAGGCCGAATTAATTGAAAATATTAGAATTGAAATTGAAAAAGCATACGGGTTGAATCCGGAAGAAAGTCCTAATTTTTGTCGAATTGTGAATGACAATGCTTTCGATCGATTAACAGACTTAATGCAACATGGCACGATTGTAATTGGTGGTACAACGAATAAAATTGACCGATACATTGCGCCAACTGTAATTGATAATGTACAGGCAAATTATCCAATAATGCAAGAAGAGATATTTGGTCCATTATTACCCTTATTGACATTTAATGAATTAGATACAGCTTTGTCCTATATTGCAGAATGTGATAAACCTTTGGCATTCTATTATTTTAGCAACAACATTAAAAAAGCAAAGCAGGTAATTGGTAGAACAACTTCGGGAGGTGGCTGTATTAACGATACCGTTATCCATATTGCCAATAGTAGGTTACCATTTGGTGGAGTAGGGAATAGTGGAATGGGTAAATACCATGGGAAGTTAAGCTTTGATACATTTTCAAATGCACGATCAATTGTATTTTCTTCTACCAGAATTGATATCCCAATAAAATATCCACCCTATAAAAATAAACTGGGTTTGGTGAAGTACTTGATGAGATTGTAAATACTCTTAATTGACCTCAAATTTAAAGTAGTCGTGATAAAGCACAATTTTCCAATCTTCGGTGTCTTTTACGTAGAAACGTGCGTGGTATTTACCTTGTAGTAATTTTATTGCTAAGGTAGAATTATAGTTTCCTACGGAGTCTGTAGTAACTGTTAATAAGTCGTAAAAGCGTTCAACTTTCATTCCTGGTACTCGTTCTGGGAAAAGATGATTGCCTTCAAGTTCTGGATTTCCATTCAGCGTTAAAACGTAGTTGTGATTTGCTTTCAAATTATAAAGCGACACATCTGTTAGAAAACCACTTTTATAGGCAAGGAAATGATTTAATAAGCCAAAGCTTGAATCCGATTCCATTTTTCCCCATTCCAGCGGAGGAGTGGTCAATTTCTTTTCTGCTTTTTTGTTTTGTTTTAGATGGAGTGCACTTTGAATGAAATCGATTTCATCTTGAATATATCCTTCTTGAAGTGAGGGTAAAACTGAATTGGTCCAAATCTTATTTTTTTCAAGAATAACAATTGGTTGAGCCAATAAATTAATACCAAACACCAAGCTCAATAACAACAAAGGATATTTCATTAGAAATCTATTTTTTGTTCCAAATGTTTAAGTATTTCTGAATAAAATCGACACAAAATTTATGTTGATCTTTACCATTGCCTTCAATTACCATTGGGTTACCAAATTTAATGTGGATGGGTTCTTCGCGTTGTAGGTAGCCCAAGTCTTTTATCATTTTACCATTGGGCCCAAAAATCAGTTTTAATGGCCATAGGAACGATTTTTACATTGGATTTTTGAGCCAACTTTATCCCAAGAGAATTAAAATTTTCAGGTGTAAATTCAATCGCGCGTGTTCCTTGAGGAAAAATTACAACAGAAGTTCCTTCAGCGAGTTTTTGTTTCACATCGGTAATCACTTTCATTAAATCCTGACGTGAATCTGAACGGCCAACTGTTATTGGATTTCGAGCAGTCATTATAGGACCAAAAATGGGATTCAAAGTTAGTTTATCTTTAACCACAAAAGTAACTTCTTTCACAGGTGCTATTATGCCGGGGAAAACCATTGTTTCCAAAGTGCTCATATGGTTGCAAATAAAAACTACGGGCTCATCTTTCACTGCGTTGAGGTTTTCTAAACCTTCAATATGAACTTTACCTCCACAATTTTCAACTAATTTGAAAATATTAAATGAACTTAAAGCCCACTGTTCTCTATCGTATTTATTTTTAAGAGCCAGTTTCCTATTCGATAAAATAATTTTAAGGAAAGCATAATTAAAATAGATACTTGTACCAAAGGTCAATTTATCCCAAAAAGTTCGTTTTTTGTTCTCGGGAGTTTTGTAATCGTTTACTGGAAAAAAGTTATTGAGCATAGTTGAAATTTTAGTTCAAC
>JAQIBQ010000395.1 GCA_027859005.1 Prolixibacteraceae bacterium
TGAAGTTATTATTGTCAGGATTTCGTTAAAACCTGTAGCTTACTGTTCATAATCCAAACATAATTCAGGAAAATTAGAAATCGATAAAATCTATAGTGCAACTTTCTCAGCAGACCCTACTTTAGTTTCGAAAAATTCTTTTGTTTTGAGACCGAAGACCTATGTTTTTAAAAATATAAAGCTTATTGTTGTTATTGCGCCAAGGGTGCAAGGTCTTCTAGCATAGTCCGTAGGGCAATGATAAAAAATAGGTTGAAATTGAAGCGCCAAAGGTGCGGTAGTGTTCTATTTCAATCCTAAATGTATCGTTCATTAAGTATTAAATTTTTAATGAAATTAATTTAGGGTTTTTCAGTACTTTTCAATTTTGCATAGGCCGATGGAGTCATTCCATATTCTTCTTTAAAATACTTTCCAAAGTATTTGATGCTGTTAAAACCTACTTCGTAAGCAATAGAAGAGACCATCATCTGACTCTTTTCAAGTAATTGTGCGGCCCTTTTGATTCGCATTATTCGAATAAACTCAATGGGTGTTTTACCAACTAATGCAACCAATTTATTGTATAAATGACCCCGACTAACTCCCAATATTTTGCTCATTTCTTCCACAGAAAAATTTGGATTTGAAATGTTTTGTTCCACCACTTCTAACGTTTTTTTTATAAACTTTTCATCAAGGGATGTGATGCCAATTTCTCCGGGTTCAATTTTAAAATTCTTATGAACTTTTTGCTGAAAGGCAAGTCTTGTTTCGATTAATTTTTTTATTCTCAATTCTAAAATTTCCAGATTAAAAGGTTTGGTGATGTAATCATCGGCACCTAACTCTAAGCCTTCTAATTTTTGTTCCAAGGTAGTTTTTGCTGTTAGTAATACAATGGGGATATGAGATATCGTTTCGTCGGTTTTGATCAAACGGCACAATTCCAGTCCATCCATCATCGGCATCATAATATCACTGATTACTAAAGTTGGTTGTAAACTAATTGTTTTTTCCCATCCTACCTTGCCATTCTCAGCTTCAAAAACAATATAATTTAGTTCCAAACTCGATTTAAGGTAATTTCTCAATTCGTAGTTATCTTCAACGATTAGCACCGAAGGTTTTCTGCTTTGGATGGGCAATTCACTTTCGCTTTCCTGAATACTTTCCAATGTTTGTTCATTCATCGGAAGGGAAATTGATTTGGACGTTTTATGGTTCTTTGCTTCCTGAATATGTTCAGTATTCAATCCAAATGGGATGCGAACGATAAAACTGCTTCCAAGGCCTTTTGTACTCTCCACTTCAATGGTTCCATGATGTATTTGTACGAATTCTTTGGTAATTGAAAGACCAATTCCGCTACCTTGATTCAGTTGGTCGTTATTTGTATTCCCCGATTGAAAAAAACGATCAAATATTTTTTCAATATTATTTTCATCAATCCCAACTCCGGTGTCAGTAACTCTAATTTCCAAAAATTCATGACCATCGAACAATTTTTGATTGATCTCTTCTTTTTGATGGTTGTATTGTGTGATTTTCAAACTTACCTTTCCTTTTCCAGAGGTGAATTTAAAGGCATTTGACAATAAATTGAAGATGATTTTTTCAATTTTATATTGATCGAAAAAGGTCTCATAGCTTTGTATTGAAGTTTCAAAAGCAAAGACAATGCCTTTGTTTTCATATAAATTGAAGAATGAATCGGTGATGTCGCGGATGAATGCACTAATGTTTCCGAACTAAATGTTCAACGAAATTGGCTGCACTTCAAGTTTTCTCAAATCAAGCAATTGATTCACTAAATTCAACAATTTTTTTGCATTTCGATTAACAATTTTTAATTGATGATGAGTTTCTTCATTGGTGTTTTTGGCTAATAGCTGTTCAATTGGTGAAAGAATTAATGTGAGTGGTGTACGAAATTCATGACTCACATTGGTGAAAAATTTCGTCTTCATAACGTCCAGATCAAGCAAACGTTGATGTTCTACTTTCTCTTGAGCCCTCGATAATCTCAGTTGAATTCTTTTGGTTGCCGACCGGAAAAAAAGCTGTATGGCCAGAAATGCTAATATGAAATAGAAAACGAATGCAATAAATGTAGCATAAAATGGAGGCGTGATTGTTATTTTAAGCGAGGTTTCAGGGCCATTCCAAACACCATTACCATTTGATGCCATTATCCGAAAAACATACTCTCCTGGATCGAGGTTCGTATAGGTAGCAACTCTGTTGAAGGCATTCGTTTCAACCCAGGTTGGATTAACCTTGCTCAATTGATAGCGGAATTGAACCTTATTGGGATGTATATAATTGTTCGACGAAAAAAGAATGGAGAAAGCATTTTGCTTGTATTTTAATTCAATTGAGCTGGTAAAGGGCAAGGTTTTTTTTAGAATAACATGTTGTCCGATAGTTTCGTTTACGCTTACCTTTTTGTTTTCCAAAAGAAAATCGGTTAAAATCGCTTTTGTTACCTGACTGTTTTCAATAATTTTTGAAGGATTAAATAGGTTGAACCCGTTTAGACCACCAAAAAGCAATTCGCCTTTACTTGTTTTAAATCCCGATGAAATATTGAATTCGTTTCCTTGTAATCCGTCACTCTTTGAATAAGTGGTAAAGTTGAAGCTTGCATTCGAAAAATCATTGCCTTCAATCTGGATATTTGACAAGCCATTTCGTGTGGAAACCCACAAATCATCTGCATTATCCAATTGAATGGAAGCAATAATGTGA
>JAQIBQ010000401.1 GCA_027859005.1 Prolixibacteraceae bacterium
TCTTAAAACCAGATAGTTATAGGTTTAGAGCTGCAATGTGGGTTAAATCCATTTTGTATTTATTTAAAATTATTGCAAATATATATTTTTATATTTTCAATATCTTCAATTATTGCAAACATGGTTAATTATAGAGTCATTTTTTATATTAATGGCAACATTTTATAGTTGCAAAACTATGTATGGTTTTGGTGCCAGACAATAGCGGTCGAAAAGGATAGTATAATTATTTTATCAAAATAGAATGAGTATGTATCGTGTAAAAGGAAAAGATTATCCTTGTTGTACCGGTGTTATCATGGGAATAATTGGAGGAAAATGTAAGACTGTGATTTTAGTTTATTTGATAGATGGAAGTTTAAGATATAATGAGTTGAGGAAAAAAATGAAAGGAGTGACTGAATGGTCTTTGAGTTTACAGTTAAAAACATTGTAAGAAGATGGAGTGATAAATAGGAAAGTTTATACTTCGAAACCTCCAGTAAAGGTTGAATATTCCCTTACTTATTTTGGAAAAACACTTATTCTTCTTTTATATGCTATTGCCGATTGGGGAGTTTATGTTGTTGATAACTACACCGATCAGGATATGTAACTATTTAGTTTTACCAGCAATAGTTTGAATTTTAGTATCTTGGTTTGTAGGTAATTAAAGGGGTAATAACGAAATGTAAGGGCAAAAAAAATCCTGCCATTGGCAGGATTTCACAGACATGCAATATATAACTATACTAGTTTTACATTTACCGCGTTAAGACCTTTACGACCTTCTTCAAGATCAAAAGTTACTTCGTCATTTTCTTGTATTTCATCTTTACATCCGTTGATGTGTACAAAATACTCTTTAGTTGAATCTGCGTCTTTGATGAATCCAAAACCTTTGGAGTCATTGCAAAATTTTACTGGTCCTTTATTCATGATATTTTTTAAAAATTATTGGTGCAAGCTATCATAATTTTTTTAAAAAACACACAGATACTCAAAGAAGATTGAGTTTTTTTGCAAAAAAAACACACAATTAACTAATAGTCTCTGTTTCACTAGTCAAAATAATCAATTTTATTGTTGTTGGTGAGGTCGATTAACTCCCTTTTTGGATAGACTGCTGTATTTTGATGCAATATGTGATAGTCGTACCGCTTAAAAGTATGAAAAGAAAATTACTAGTGACCAGCTAGAAATTTTAAAGAGGGTGCTTTCAAAAGGTTTTTTCTTCAATTTGTAAACTGATTGTAAGAAAAAATTTACAACATGGATCAAATTAAATGTAAGAATTGAAAATTAGACGAATTGTTTATCATCATCTCTTTATCTCCGTTTAAGTACTTCCCTCTAGTTTTAAAACTAAATGGAAGACCTGATTCACTCAACATAAAAACAAGTTTATTTCTGAAACTATTGCAAATGGATGATTTCTAATTTATCTAGGTCGAATACGCCATCTCCTGAGATTAAAACTTGACATTTTTTACTAGGCATTTAATCAAAATAGTTGTCAGCAAATACAACTTTCTGATCAGGAATATTTAAATAAATATCTCTGGTCAACTTATCTGTTGCAAGCTCTAGTATTTGTTTTCTATCAACCTTATTTAGCGATGTTGTAATATTTGCTTCAGGTAACTTTTGCTCTTTCGGTTTTACCAAATATAAGTTGTTAGTCGTAAGTACTTCATCTCCTTTTTCCAATTGAACATTTAAAACAACTTCTGACTTATCAAATCCAGCTACTATACTTGTTGATATTTAGATTTTTTATAAAAGTGCTCTTGTTGCGGTCAACAGGCACTTTTAAAGTAGTTTCGCTAACTACTTTTCCGTCAAAATTTATGACAGAGAGTTTAAGTTCCCATTCAAACTCTTCCTGCAGGGGCTTTGATTTTGTTAGAATTCCAATACAATGGAACAATTATACTGAAACATCATCGCCATATGCAATAAATGAAAGTTGGTTGGATCGTGTTGAGCAGGTAATTGATTGGTCTTTAAAACATGGATTAATAACTGTTATTAATTCACATCACGACAAATGGATTTTAGAAAACAATAGTTATACGAGTAACGATTTAGCACGATTCGATTCAATATGGGCGCAGGTTGCTTTTCGCTTTAAGGATAAATCAGATAGTTTGATTTTCGAAATAGCCAATGAACCCAATATTGCCATTAGTAAAACCGATCAGATTAATGCACATATTATTCCTATAATCAGAAAAACAAATCCCACAAGGTTAATTATTTTTGGGAGTTCTGGCACACAACTTTCTACATTAAAAAAGGCGGTAATTCCTACCGATCCTTACCTGATCGCTTCATTTCATACATACGAACCATGGGATTTTGCTGGAGAAGGAAATGGTAAATGGGGAACTGCTACTGAAATCAAAAAGGTTACAGATATGATGGCCGATGCTGCCAATTGGTCTGAAAAACATAATATACCCCTTTTATTCGGTGAATTTTCTGCACGAAGTAAATGCGAAGAAATATCAAGAATGAAATGGTTCTATATCCATGTCAATGAGGCAATTATGTGTAATGTAGCACCCGCGGTTTGGCAAGATTTTGGTTGGTTTAGCATTTATTTCCATACTACTAACGAAGCCAATAAATGGAGTAGGGCTGTTACCGATGTCATTGTTTATACCCATCACTTATCCGTGGATTCTTTGGAGGCAATAGCTGTAACTGAATCTCAAGCCCAACTAAATTGGCATAATCGTGCTTCTGATTATAAGTGGATTAGAATTGAACGTAAGCTTTCCAATGGTTCTTATGAAGATATTGCCAATCTTGACTCAAACGTTACAAGTTATATTGACAACGCAGTGGTACTAAATAAAACCTATACCTATCGTATCATTTCTGAATTATCTTCAGGAGAGATTACCCATTCTCTGCCAGTTCAAATAAAAATTAAAGAAAAAACTGCTGTAAATGATATGAAATCTAAGGATAATTCACTGGAAATTCATGCCTATTTTGTAGGAGAGAATCTAATTATTAAATCCGATGAATATCAACCTGATTTTTTTCTTCAAGTCTATAATTTAAATGGTCAGATGATCAAAACGGAAGAATTTTTTACTAATGAATTTTCTGTCAATTTTTCAACTATTTATAACGGGACATATTTGGTGAGAGTGATGAATAATAATGGTGTAAATACTGTAAAAAAAGTCGTTAAGTACCAGCTAAATATTACTCTCTTTTGTAAGAATAACTAGGATCAATATTCCTTAATTTTAAGTTGATAATGGCTTTGTGGAATGGACAAAATACACTTGTTGTTTTCTTCGAAAGTGTAGAAAATTATACTTTCTCAGTTGACCAAAATTCAACTGTAATGTGACTTAATGTGAAAAATAGTTCATTTTTTTGGACTTCAAGCATCACACGATACGTTACACTTTTCAAATAAAGGGATGGCAAATTAATTCGATATCCCTTTATTTATGGTGCTTTTAGGGATCACTAAAGAAATTAAGATAATACCTGCAAGACGATACAAAGCAAGAGCACAAATGAAATAATTTAAATCCACCCTAAAAATGATACATGCCTATCAATACATAGGCAGTAACGTAACAGATCCACTATATAGTGGATTAATCTAAGGGTATGGCTTTTTTTCTTGGCAAAAAGAATCTGTTTTTGTCGGATTGTTCTTCAATCTTTACATTCCAGTTGTTGTATCTTAACTTTAAGACAAACAGATTTTAATTTAATTGGTACAGAGCGGAACGTTTTTTTTGTATTTCTGTAAATGGTAAAATTTATAATAAAGACTATATAAAAATAGAAGACCTCAATTATTTGAAGCCTTCTAATTATTTAAAAACTAAAACTTATACTAATTCTTTATGCTTAAGTTTTTAGTACATACACTTGTACTTCATTTTACTTTTTCATAAATTTTGAAGTTGCTATACCTTTTGCAGTTTCAGCGGCAACAAAATAAACACCAGTTTTTAAGCTAGATACGTCAATTTTATTTGTTTCTGAATTGATTATTACTTGGCCAGATGTGTTCATCACTTGTACATTTTTAACATTAACGCCTTCTACAGTAATTTGATCTCCTGCAGGGTTTGGATAAACGTTTAAATCTAGGAAACTATGTTCAATAACGTTTGTAGGTGTAGCTCCAGTGAATTTAATGTATTCGAAATGCCAAAAACCGCCATCAGCAATTTCAATGTCAATTTTCATAATCTCAGCACCATCATCACCTTCAACAATTTCAAATATATAGTCAATCGAAGCAGCAGCATCAGCAACATCAGCAATTTCTCCAAGATTGATAACTTTAGCCAAACCAATGTGAGCACCAACACCTGAAATTGTTAAAATATCACCGTCAATAGACCATTCAGCTTCAGCTGAACCATCAAAAGGAGTAACAGGGGCGCCACAACCTTCAGCCTCGGCACCTTGCCATGGTTCAACCCAAGTTTCATCACCCATAATGTTCTGAAAAGTTCCATCTTCATTAAAGGCAATTGTATCGTCAACAATACAATCTCTTGAACCATCTGATCCGTCAAGATTCCACCAACTAAAATCTCCTTGTCCAGGTCCAACAGCTAAACAGTTAGCCTGTGGGGCAAGGGTCCACTTTCCTTCTACTTGAGAGAACGCAGTTGATACGGCAAAAATAAAAATTAAGAGCGTAGAAATTTTTTTCATAAAATGTGTATTTAAGGTTAATTAATATATTTCGATTTATAGAATGATGTTTATTTCATCTATGAGCTTTTAAAACTTATGTAAAAATATACCTACCTTTAAGGTTTGTCTTGTAGAATAGTCCATAAAATAAGGTGGAATTGTCCAAATAATAATTGTACTCAGGTTTAAATGAAAGTAAAAGATGTTGGTTTAGATGTGGTTAGGTTGAATTGAGGGGTGTAGTTCCTTGGGGTTTATGGAGGCATGCAAAATGGTCGATCAAACAGACTAAGTAAAAGAGCAAATGCTGTATCGGCCACTAGTGCGTATTTGTCTTATTATTCCTTTTTTAAATTCAATATGCTTTAAGTAATAGCTGAAAGAACAACATCGTCCACCCGAATTTCGATGTGATTCCTAATTACAAAATGACTAGGTTTTGTGTATGAAAAAAGGAAAATCAGCTTAAAGAAATAAACGAAAT
Organism: Prolixibacteraceae bacterium; assembly: GCA_027859005.1. Classification (GTDB taxonomy): domain Bacteria; phylum Bacteroidota; class Bacteroidia; order Bacteroidales; family Prolixibacteraceae; genus Roseimarinus. The sequence continues at coordinate 5,156 of JAQIBQ010000401.1, forward strand.
TAATGACTTTTCATTGTATATTGTGAAGGTGCAACTCCGTAGTATTCTTTAAATATTTTACTAAAATATTGAGGATCTCTAAACCCAACTATATCTGCAATTTCAGACACCCTTAATTTTTTTTGTTCAAGTAATTGACAAGCTCTCTTTAAACGCATCCTTTTTATAAATTCACTGGTGGTACAATTTGTTAATTGCTTAAATTTGGTATACACTAATGAGCGGCTAATTCCTAGTTCAAGAACCATTTCATTTACCCCGAAATCTGGGTTGTCGATATTTTTTTCAATGATTTCTTTTGCTTTGTCAATAAATTTCTCATCAACAGAAGTTACAGTTATTTCTTGGGGCTCAAGGCTGTTTTTTGAAAGAAAAGACATTCTTAGTTTCTCACGCATTTTTACTATTGCATTAACACGTGTTACCAAATATTTTTCGCTAAAAGGTTTAGGAATAAAAGCATCGGCACCAGTCTCAAAACCTTCTAGTCTCAATTCAACTGATGTTTGTGCACTTAATAAAACTACAGGAATATGGCTTGTTGTAATGTCTTCCTTTAGCTGCCTGCAAAATTCGATGCCATTCATTATCGGCATCATAATATCGCTAATAATTATGCTTGGTTGAATTTCTTTTGCCAATTTTAAACCTTCATCTCCGTTACTAGCTTCATAAACTTGATAATAGGTTTTCAAGCATGACTGTACATAATTCCTTAAATCACTATCATCTTCAACGATTAATAGTCTTCTTTTATTATTATTTATGACAGCTTGGTTTTTATTTTCTTTTTCAAGAATAATAGTTCCAGGTTCATCAATGTATTGGGAGACAAGATCAAATAAAGGCTCAGAATACACTTCGTTACTAAATACAATTTGGTGGTTTTTATTTTGTGAGGAAGAAAATAGAATGGGAATATTAAATTCAAATTTTGTACCTGAATTGAGTTTACTGGAAACCTCAATAGTACCACCAAGAATTTCAATTATTTCCTTAATTAACGATAAGCCAATTCCTGTTCCTTTGTTATTGTGTGTATCGTTTTGTTCTGCTTGATAGAATCTGTCAAAGATCCTATTTAGTTTTTGGGGTTCAATGCCTTGCCCTGTATCTTCACAAACAAAAAGCATGTTTTTGTTTTTAGAATTGATTTCTAATTTAATTGTAATTGTGCCGAGGGCAGGGGTGAAATGAAGGGCATTTGATATGAGGTTGTAAAAAATTATTTCCATTTTACCTGGATCAATCCATGTTTCAAAACTTTCTTTATTTGTAACAAAATCGATGTTCACATTTTGCTTATAGGCCGATTCATTAAATGCATTAATTAAGTTTCTAATGAAAAAAACAACATCGTATGTGATGCAATTTATTTTCATGTGATTTGTATCAATTTTTCGAAGGTCGAGAATGTTATTTATCAAACGTAAGAGGCGAAAAGCATTTTTCTGGATAACTGAATAGTAATAGCTTGATTCATTGTCGTCTTTGTATTTTGCGACAAGGTGTTCAATAGGACCTAAAATTAATGTTAAGGGTGTTCTGAACTCATGAGACATACTGGTAAAAAAACGCAGTTTTTGTTCATTGGCTTCATTGGCTTCATTGGTTCTTTCTTGTACCTTCCTTTCCAATATCCTTTTTTGCTCTTTTAACAATTCAATTCGCCAATAGCTAAATGAGAGGCTAGCTCCCATTATTCCAATAATTATTAATGATCTGAACCACCAGGTTTGCCACCATGGTGTTAGTATTATAAAAGTTAATTTGGCTCCTTTTTCGTTCCATATATTGTCATTATTTGAGGCTTTAACATGAAATGTATAAGTACCTGGTGCAAGATTCATGTATGAAGCAACTCTCTTATTGCCAACGTAACGGTAGTCTTTATCATAACCTATCATTTTATAGGCATACTCATTTTTATTTGAAGAGGTGTAATTTAATGCTACATATGAGATTGAAAATTCAGATTGCTTGTGTGATAATGTTATCGTGTCGGTAACTTCAATGTGATTTTGTAAGGGTGAGTTTTCAGTTCCAATCTCTAAGGGTTTATCAAAAAGGTTAAATCCGGTAAAATAGACAGGTGGGAGCACCTTATTATTATTAATACTATCAGGATTAAAAATAGTAAGACCTTTCATTCCTCCCATATAAATTGTACCGTCGCTCGATAGGATAGAGGCATTGTATTTGAATTCATTACCTTGTAGGCCGTCTTCTCTATTATAATTTTTAAATGTGTTTTCCTTTTTATTAAAATGTGAAATCCCATTTGTAGTGCTTATCCAGAATGTATGATTTTTATCTTCAACAATTCCTTGAATTACATTGCTTGGTAAGCCACTTTCTTTGTTTATTAATTTATATGTATTGTTTTTGGGATTATATATGCTAATACCATTGCCTTGGGTACCCATCCATATTAATCCCTTAGAATCTTCGAAAAGAGTATTCACTACATTGTTTACCAATGAATTTGGATTATTAGGGTCATTCTTAAATTGAATCATTTTATCATCGTCAATTAAGTATTTATAAACCCCACCACCCTCTGTACCAAACCATATGTTATTTTGAGAATCTTCTAGTATTGTCATGGTATTGTCATGGTCAATCCGATTTGGATTATTGGAGGCATAACCATAATCGATAAATTCTTCATTTGTAGGAATGAATAAATCTAACCCACTACCCAAAACTCCCATCCACAGGTTTCCATTTTTATCTTCTTGTAAACACCATGGGTTATCGGAAGATATATGACTTTTTCCTGGAGTTTCTGTATTATAAATTTTAACGTCATTGTTTTGAAGGTTTAAAAACATTAAGCCTCCTTGCCAAGATCCCAATATTAAATTTCCTTTTGAATCTTCGTGAATGGCGGTAATAATATTCGAACTTAAGTTGTTTTTTTCCTTTGTGAAATGCTCAAAGGTTCCATTTTCTTTATTGAATAGGTTTAGACCACCACCGTCGGTTCCCACCCAAATTCTTCCTTTTGAGTCTTCAAAAACAGAAAGTACTGGCCTGTCGCTTATTGATTTGTTGTCTGTAGGGTTGTGGTAAAAAGACGTGAATTTCTCAAAGTTTTTATCATAGTAGCTAATACCATCGTTATAATGTCCTAACCAGATTATTCCAGTATTGTCTTTTAAAATATCATAAACAGCATTTCCCGAAATACTTTTTTTGTTGTCAGGATCATGTGTTAGAACAGTTACATTTTGCTTGTTTTTATCAATGATATTTACTCCGCCACCATCTGTACCCACCCATAAGTAACCATTCGAAACTTCTTCAATATCTCTAATGTTATTGTTTGAAATTTGATACTTATTACTTGATGAACTATAATAATCAACAAATTCTAGTTTGCTGTTTAGCTGATAAATTCCATGTGAGGGGGCGTATACCCAATAATTATTTTCGGAATCTTTTGTGATTTTTTTAAATACATTTAAAGATGGTTCACTTAAATTATCCAATTTATAAGCTACTTCTTGTACAGAATTTTCTTTTGTATTGAAGAGATAAAGTGAATCTGTTTCAGCACACAGAATTATTTCATTCTTGGAATATGGTGATACCTTAAAAATAACTTCACCCTTGTCTTTCCCAAAAATGAAATCGTTATTGTAGTTTGAAAAATTATTTTCCAATCTATTGTATAAGCTTATTCCCTTTGTAGTTGATATCCATAAGTTCTTTTCAGCATCAAAATCGACTCCACGTGTTTGATCAAATAAAATGCTTTTGGGATCGGTAGAATTGTGCTTGTATTGCTTGAATTTATTTGTTGATCTATCATAGGAGCTGAGGCCATTTAAATAGGTTGAAATCCATATGATTCCTGTTGAATCTTCAATAATTTTCATTATCCAGTTGCCACTTATTGAGCTTGTGTCATGTGGATTGTTTTGGTAAGTTATAAATTCATAGCCATTGTATTTGTTTAAACCATTTTGTGTTCCAAACCACAAGAATCCTTTACTGTCTTGAAAAATACATGATACATGACTTTGTGACAAACCATCATCGACAGTGAGGTGATTAAATTTGATGATTTCAGATTGGCTATAAGTATATTGAACTATAACTAGTAAAATATATAAAAGTAAGTGCTTCAAAATGGAAATAGCCTTCATGTTAATTTGTATTTTAAACATAAATATAATTGAAGTATTTATCTTTATTGTAAAGTATTTAGCAAAATACCGTTATTGGTTGCAAGCGGGTTTAAAGCTTTGTTTTTTGCAATGCGTATTGGCTTCATTTATATGGTGTTGTGTTTTATTGGAATCTATAGAAAGAGACTGTGCTAAATTCCAAATGAACGGTCATTTTATTTTTCGCTAACATCTTTTTGAACAAAAGAATGCTTCAGTAGATTCATTAAGCCGAAGTGTATCTAGTTATTTTTCTTAGCTGTATATAGTGGACACTATTTTACGACTTCCACCATGATTACGAAATTCACACAAATAAATTCCCTGCCACGTACCTAAGTTTAATTTATGATTTGAAATTGGAATGGTTAAACTTGTTCCAAAAAGAGATGATTTAATGTGAGCAGGCATATCGTCACTCCCTTCAAGAATATGATTGTAAACAGGGTGGTTTTCGGGTATTAGTTTATTGATGAAACTTTCAAGATCTCGACGAACATCAGGATCGGCATTTTCATTTAATGTGATAGCTGCAGAAGTATGTTGGATTAATAAATTAACCATTCCTGTTGCTGGAAGTTCGCCTAATTCATTTTCAATAAGCGATGTTATTAAATGAAATCCTCTTCGGTTTTGTGGTAGATAAAATGTTTTTTGTTGAATCATATCCTTCTTAATTAACTGAAATAATGAATATACAGAATAAACTGATTTGCTGTATGTACAAAAAATACAGACAAATTGCATTGACTGAACTCTTTACTTGTTTCACAATTTTTGGCTACGCCGATTTCCGCTACGCTCCAATTCAGTTTATTCTTTGTACCAACCAGCATACATGCTGTAGTTATTGGCTATTCGTTCAATTTCCCCTTTCAACAATTCAGGACTTAAATCTTTAATTTTTTTAGCAGGGGAGCCAGCATAAACGCTTCCGCTTTTTACAATCGTTTCTTTTGTAACAACAGCACCTGCAGCCACAATGCTATTACTTTCAATAATTGCATTGTCGAGCACAACAGCATTCATTCCAATAAGAACATTGTCATTTATGGTTGCACCATGTATGATTGCACCGTGTGCAATCGAAACATTATTACCAATATTTGTAGGCGATTTCTGATAAGTACCATGTATAATGGCTCCATCTTGTATATTAACATTGTTGCCAATTTTGATGTAATGTACATCGCCTCTAATCACAGCACTGAACCATACGCTACATCCGTCTCCCATTACTACATCGCCAACAATTGTTGCATTTTCAGCAAGAAAACAGTCTTTGCCAATTGATGGACTTTTATCTCTTAAGGGTATAATTAAAGCCATATTATTTTTTTGTTTATTAAAAACAAATCTAGAATATAAAAAACAAAGGAAAAACAGAATTGTCTAAAAAGCCTTAATCTTCTATGAAATAAAGGTTAATTAAGAATTTGAAAAGATTGAATTGTTCACTTTACCTTGAATTTTCCCCTTTGTTGGTTATTTTTGTTCAACCTATAAAACTAATGAATATCATGTTTTAATGTGACCTATGTAATATAGATGATTGTAAATAAAAAATAAATTCAACGCAAAATCAATTTCAATAATATACTATGACTAAGGAAGCAAAAGTAATTGAATTGGATGAAGTAACCATTCGGTTTTCAGGAGACTCAGGAGATGGAATGCAGCTTACGGGTACATTATTTTCAGATGCAACAGCATTGGTTGGAAACGATATTTCCACCTTTCCTGACTATCCATCAGAGATTAGAGCACCGCAAGGTACAGTAGGAGGAGTTTCGGGTTTTCAAGTTCATTTTGGAAACAAGAAAATTACAACTCCTGGCGATAGAGCGCATGTATTGGTGGCTATGAATCCGGCTGCTATTAAAGCCAATGCAAATTTTTTAGAACCAGCTGCTACCATTATTTATGATAGTGATTCGTTTACTGAACGAAATTTAAAGAAGGCCAAATATGTAACCGATGATCCTTTTGTAGAATTAAATTTACACGATTATCACAAAATTGGTGTACCAATAACTAGTTTAACGAAAGAGGCACTTATTGATTCAGATATGGATAATAAGGCAATTCTTCGTAGTAAGAATATGTTTGCTCTTGGATTGGTTAGTTGGATTTTTAACCGTACACTCGATGTTATTGAGGAAGCATTAACTGCTAAATTTGGCAGGAAAAAAGCTATTTTAGAATCAAATATTGAAGTGTTACGTGCCGGATACAATTACGGTATGACCATGCAGCATTCAACTCCTCAATATTTGATCCCTACAGGTGGTATTCAAAAAGGTACCTACCGAAATATAAATGGAAATCATGCAACTGCATGGGGCTTATTAGCAGCAGCTGAAAAATCAGGTCTAGAGTTATTTATAGGTTCATATCCTATTACTCCTGCAACTGATGTTTTGCAGGCTTTAACAGAACGTAAAGATTTAGGCGTTAAATCGTTTCAAGCCGAAGATGAAATTGCTGGTATTTGTACTACAATTGGTGCTTCGTTTGCAGGTGACTTAGGTGTTACTTCTACTTCTGGTCCAGGATTGGCATTAAAATCGGAAGCCATTGGTTTAGCCATAATGGCTGAACTTCCTTTAGTGGTCGTGAATGTACAACGTGGTGGTCCTTCAACAGGATTGCCAACTAAGACAGAACAGAGTGATTTAATGCAGGCCCTTTATGGTCGTAACGGAGAAAGTCCAATGGTTGTTATTGCTGCCAGTACGCCAAGCGATTGTTTCGATTATGCTTTTATGGCCGCAAAGATTGCATTGGAGCGAATGACACCAGTTATGTTGTTAACCGATGGGTTTTTAGGAAATGGTAGTCAACCATGGAAAATTCCAAGCATGTCTGAAATGCCTACTATTACTCCTCGAATTGCAAAAGATCCATCAAAATTTGTGTCGTACAAACGTACCGATGAAACCCTTGCACGTGACTGGGCTTTCCCTGGGATGGAAGGTTTTGAACATCGTATTGGTGGCTTGGAAAAAAATGCTGAAGGTAATGTAAGTCACGATCCTGAAAATCATCAGAAGATGTGTGAGTTAAGAGCTGAGAAAGTAGCTCGGGTTGCTGATCTTATTCCTCCGGTTGAACCTGTTGGTTGTGGTGAAGGCGATGTTTTAATTGTTGGATGGGGTGGAACTTATGGTCACCTTGTTAGTGCCGCAAACGAATTGTGTGCTGAAGGTAAATCAGTGGGATTAGCTCATTTTAATTATATCAATCCACTTCCTAAAAATACTGAAGAAATATTTTCAAAATACAAGAAAATTATTGTTTGTGAATTGAATCTTGGTCAATTTGTTGCCTATTTACGCAACTGTTTTCCACAGTTCGATTATCACCAGTATAACAAGGTTCAGGGATTGCCATTCTCTGTTGAAGAAATTAAAGAAAATGTAATTAAATTATTGGAGGAATAATCATGACTGAATTTAAATATACCGCAAAAGATTTTAAAAGTTCAACTGAAGTTCGTTGGTGTCCTGGTTGTGGCGATCATGCTGTTATGAATGCAGTTCAACGAGTGATGGCCGAAAAGGGATTGAACAAAGCTGATTACGCTGTGATTTCAGGTATTGGTTGTTCGTCGCGTTTTCCCTACTACATGAATACTTTCGGATTCCATACCATTCACGGTCGTGGTGGAGCAATTGCCACAGGGGTGAAAGCTGCAAATCCTAAATTACACGTGTGGCAAATTACAGGTGATGGTGATGCTTTAGCTATTGGAGGAAATCACTTTATTCATTCTATACGACGGAATATTGACATCAATCTTATTCTTTTTAATAATAAAATATACGGATTAACAAAAGGCCAATACTCGCCTACTACCGATAGAGGAACTAAAACCAAAACTTCACCCTTTGGAACAGTTGAAGATCCATTCTATCCAGGACACTTGGTTTTGGGATCGAGAGGACGCTTTTTTGCCCGTACCATCGATGGTAATATGAAAATGAGTCAAGAGATCTATCACAATGCTGCCGATTTTAAAGGTACTTCAGTGGTTGAGGTACTACAAAATTGTGTAATCTTCAACAGTGGAATTCACGAAGAAATTACAAAAGGTGAAGATCGCGATGATAAACAAATATTCTTACGTCACGGCGAAAAAATGATCTTCGGAGTAGATAAGGATAAAGGTTTAGTTCTTGATAAAAAAGGTAAACTTAAAGCTGTTACAATTGGACAGGACGGATATACAATGGACGATATTCTGGAGCACGATGCTAAAGATGAAGACTTGTACATGCATTCTGCGTTGATTAGTATGAAGTTACCCGATTTGCCGGTTGCATTTGGTGTAATACGTGCTGTCGATTCATTGACCTACGATCATGCAATGGAAGCTCAAATTGCTGAAGTGCAGGAAACACGTAAAATTACTTGTGTCGATGATTTGCTTCGAAGTGGAAATACTTGGGAAGTTTAAAATAAATGTATTTTTATATAGAAAGGGCTGTTTTTTAATAAAGACAGCCCTTTTTATTTTTTGTGGTTTTTTAATTTGTTTCTCTTTATATTGGTGAGGGTAAAAAGAAAAAAATGACAGACAGAAATAATATTTTTTATAAAATTCTTATTGACACAATGGCCTAAGGGCTTGTTCAACAAGATAAAAATGGTGCTATTATATTGTACAATAAAGCAGCCGAACAAATTCTGGGATTAGCCTACGAGCAATTGATCGGTCTTGTTTATATTGATGAACGATGGAAATAAATACATGAAAACGGATCTGATTTTCTAGGTGTTGATCATTCTGCAAAGGTTACTTTACGCACAGGCATTCATCAGAATCATGTTAATTGCAAAAAAGATGAAATAGCCTTTGTTGATCGGAATATGATACAAGCTGTAATTCGTAATTTATTATCGAATGCCATTAAGTTTACTCCGAACAATGGGATAATTAAGTTAACGACACAAACAAGAGCAAACGATGTTTTATTTTCGGTCTTCGACAACGGTGTCGGTGTTGATGAAATTCAATTGGGGAATCTATTCAAAGATGGAAATTACTACTCTAAAAAGGGAACCAATAACGAAGGCGGTACAGGGTTAGGTCTTATTCTTTGTAAAGAGTTTATTGAAAAACATGGCGGTAAAATTTGGGCTCAACATAAATCGAACAAAGAAACGGGTAAAAAGAAGGAATTTTAGTATCTCAAATTACCTTTGAGTTGCACAACAAAAAAACAACTAGATTTATTACACAGGAGATTCTTTGATGTAATAGGTACGAAAAAATTGTAAAATGAACTTATCCCTTTACGTAATGATTGAATCTTAATGTAAAAAAAACTACATTCAAATAGTGATATTTTATTTAGGGTTTATTTTTAAAACTAGGAGTATGATAAAGAGATTGGATTTATTCTGTTTGCTTGTATTATTGTGTTTCTCTTGTTCTAAAGATGAAGGTCAAAAAATAGATTACAAGGCTATTGTTCCAACCAAAGCTATACATCAGGTAAATTTTGTTGGACAATGGATGACAGAAGGAAAACGAGAACTAATTGTTCGAAATTTTGTACGAGAATATGAGTTTCAGAACCAAGAAGTTCATATTAATCTTAAATTTCCTGAAGAAATTGGTTTTGACAGATATTCTACCGAAAGTACATATGCATTTAATTCCGACTTATTAAAACAGCCTATCCCTAAATGGGATATTGTTCTAATTAACGACGATATGGAAGGCTTAGCAAATTATATGGGTGATACGGAATGGGCTGGAAAATATTTAGTTGATTTTAGTAAATATAGTGCAATAACAGAAAACACCATTGCTGAAATTGATATTGAAAAAGTTAAAAAAAGATGGAATGGTATACTTCCCGGACCTTTTCTAGAAGGTCAATATTGGGCATTATGGACGAATAAGAAAGTGGCCGAAAAGATTGGAATTGAGGTTAAGCAATATGGAATGACTTTCGATGATTATATGTCGTATTTAAGTGCAGTTGAAGAATACAATAAAACAAATACTGATAAAATTGTAGCATTTCAAGAATCGATTGATTGGGGTTCATCTTTTTCAATTGCAAATCAATTATACCTTTCTTTATTTGACGATATAGATGTACTTTATAAAGATGAAGTAACTGAAAAAAAATTACAAGCATGGAGCAAAACATTACAAGCACTTGAGAAAATGGCAGCACTTAAACCGTTAAACGAAAATTGGGAGAGTGCTTTGTGGAGTGATAATAAAGCAAATTTATTAAATGAAAAATGTTTGTTTTTTGCCAATGGTTCATGGATGTATAATATTTGGGTCGAAATAGATAAAGAATTGGTCCTTAATTGTATTCCTTCTGAATTTCCTACATTTCAAAAAACGAAAATGTATCCTGGTGGTTTTCCAATTATGTGGGCTGTTCATAAGAATTCACCAAATAAGAAGCAAGCCATTGATTTTCTGCTTGGAATGAATAAACCTGCCATGGCAGAGGAGTGGGTAAGGAAAACAAAATGCCCAACAGGTATAAAAGGCAGCTTATCTGAAGTTAATTTTGGTAGCGATCAATTTGAAGCCTTCTCCTATGAACTACAAAAGACATATGGGAAAAATATGTATAAAATAAGCGAAAATGCAAAGTTTGTTTTAGGAGAGAAGCATACCTACGAGCCAATCTATTTTATGGAAGTTATAACAGGTGAACTTACTGCAAAACAGGCCATGAAGAAAATTCGCACTAGTATGGGAAGATATATTCGATAGTGGTTAATAAACGTGTTTCTTATGATTCTCCCTTTTAACGAGGTAATAATTTTTTTTTATTGATACTAAGAAACTGTTTAAATTTTATCCATCAGTTTAATTATGCTTCTTTTTTGCCATATTATCGTTATTTTATCAACACGTAGCTATGGCTATGTGTCTCAAAAATGCCTCAATCTGACAAAAA
>JAQIBQ010000416.1 GCA_027859005.1 Prolixibacteraceae bacterium
TAGCCGGCTAGAGGCGATATCAAAAAAGAGCTTAGGAAGTTTACTTTATTAATTCAAGATTTAGTCTGGTGTAATTTGCAATTTAGTTTTAATACTCCACCCGAAAGTTGAACTGATCCGAAACATGAGTAATTAAGAAAAAAACATAAGAATAATATCGCTTAAATAAATTCTGGGCTAACAATACACAATTACTATTTTTTTCATCAGATAGATGATGGGAAATTCTATTAATGGAAGAATAAAATGCGCTGTGTATCTTAAAAACAGCATATCTTTTGTATCAAAGTTTATATATTTGAATTTGACATAAAAACCTAACAAATCAGAACTCATGTTTCATAAAATCACCTGGCTTTTTTTACTTTCAATATTAATTTTTAGTGGATGCCAGCAAAAACAAAACAACATTACTTCTTTGTCGATGCTAGAAGGCGTTGCTACCATTGCCGTTCCAACCGGTACAGTGGCAGATCAGTTTGTGCTTGACCGTTTTCCCGATGCAGAAATCGTGTATTTCAACAGTGTGCTCGACTGTGCTTTGGCTGTTAAAGACGGAAAAGCCGCTGCGGCAGCTTACGATAAACCTATTCTGAAAAATATTGCTTCGAAACAAGATGGCCTTATCGTACTTGATGAACTTTTGATAGACGACGAATATGGCTTTGCTGTAAAGATCGAAAATCAACAGCTTAAAAAAGCTATTGACGAAACGTTGACTGAAATTAAAGCCAATGGAACATACAATGAAATGCAAACACGCTGGTTCCCCGAAAAAGGAACGCTCGGTCCTATGCCAGCTATTGAATCTATGGCAACAAACGGGGTTTTACGCTTTGGAACAGCAGCCGTAACAGAACCGATGTCGTACTACAATGCTAAACAAAAGGTGGTTGGTTTTGACGTTGAATTTGCAGCTTACATTGCTCAGCATCTGGGAAAAAAGCTTGAGGTTGTAGATATGGAGTTTGGGGGGCTTTTACCTGCACTTATCTCCGGAAAAATAGACATGGCAGGTGCAGGAATGTCGATTACTGCAGAACGCGCCAAAATGGTACTTTTCTCTGAATGCTACTATCCCAGCGGTATTGCAGTCATTGTTAGTTCAACACCAACGCTGATAAAAGCTGACAGCAACACAGAACAACTTAAAATTGACAATATTGAAGATAAAAGGTTGGGCGTTTTGTTAGGGTCAATACACGATAAATATGCAAGTGAAAACTACCCCGATGCAAAAATACTTCAGTTTCAAACCGTTTCTGACATGCTTACAGCGCTTCACTCGAAAAAAATTGATGCCGCTTTTTTTGAGGATGCAAGTTTAAGTGACATAAAAAATGAACATTCAGAGATCGGTGTATTGAAGAAAAACCTTTTTACTGCCCCCATTGCAGCGGCATTTAATCCCAAAAACGATAAATTAAAAGTTCAATACAATTCCTTTCTTAAAGGAATAAAAGCCAATGGGAAGTATGACGAAGTTTATTCTCGTTGGATTGATCAGGAGAAGAGAGAACAGGCTAGCATTCCCACCAATTCACCTGATGGGGAAATTGTAATTGGAATCTCAAGCGATGTTGGATTTCCATACATTGGCAAGAAAGACGGCCAATACATCGGTTTCGATGTTGAACTTGCCCAAATGTTTGCGAGCTATATCGGAAAAGAATTTGTGTTGGCAGACATGCCTTTCGGAAGCCTTATCGCGGCTCTTTCAACAGGAAAAATCGACCTCATTCACTCATCGATGATGATAACCGATGAACGAAAAGAACAAGTTGCTTTCTCTGATAAATATTTCGAATCGGGAGCAACCATCATTGCTCTTAATGAACGCCTAAATAAAAATGCCGTTTTGATTGATAAAATTGAAACGCAACAGGAAAAAATGCCGTTTTTCAAATCGCTGTCAAATAGTTTTCACAATAACATTATACGTGAAAATCGCTACATACTCATTCTTAACGGATTGAAAATAACCGTAATCATATCAATATTGGCAGCATTTTTTGGAACCATTATAGGTAGTTTACTTTGTTTTCTGCGTATGTCAAAAAACAAATTCATTGCTAAAACAACATCGCTACTCATTGATCTCATCAGAGGAACACCAGTACTGGTGTTCCTCATGATAACTTTCTATGTCATTTTTGCATCAGTCAATATCAGCCCGGTTATTGTTGCCATCATTGCCTTCGGAATTAATTTTGGAGCCTATGTGTCCGAAATGTTTCGTTCATCTATTGGTAGTATCGACCCCGGACAGCGCGAAGCAGGCATAGCCTCGGGGTTCTCGAAAACGCAAACATTTATTCACATTATTATGCCGCAGGCTCTGCAACGCGTGTTACCCGTTTACAAAGGCGAATTTATTTCCCTTCTGAAAATGACGTCTATTGTAGGTTACATTGCCGTACAAGATTTAACCAAAGCGAGTGATATTATCCGAAGCCGTACTTTTGACGCATTTTTTCCGCTGATAATGGCTGCCATTATATACATAGCACTGGCAGCTTTACTTACTTGGAGCTTAAGTTTTATAGAAATATCGGTTGATCCAAAAAGAAGAAAAATCAAAAAAACAGTGGAGGGTAGTTTATGATTAAAGTTGAAAACTTATCGAAAATTTTTGGCGACTTAACAGTCCTTAAAAATATAAATGTTACTATAAAAAAAGGAGAAATCATTTCCGTAATAGGGCCATCAGGTACCGGGAAAAGCACTTTTCTACGCTGTTTGAATTTACTGGAAGAACCTTCGAGTGGGCATATTCTCATTGATAATATTCCCTTGCTCGACAAAAATACCAATGTGCCTAAAATACGGCAACGTATGGGCATGGTTTTTCAATCGTTCAACCTGTATTCGCACCTTACTATTTTAGAAAACCTCACTTTAGGGCCGATTAAACTTCTAAAGAATACGAAGAGTGAAGCCAACAAAAAAGCGTTCGAGCTTCTCAAACTTGTCGGTCTTGCCGAAAAAGCGTATGCTTTTCCCGACGAACTTTCAGGCGGACAAAAACAACGTGTGGCCATTGCCCGTTGCATGGCCATGGAGAGCGACATTATTTTGTTCGACGAACCTACTTCAGCACTCGATCCCACTATGATTAGTGAAGTTTTGGCTGTAATTCGCAGGCTAGCTCGTGAGGGAATGACCATGATTATTGTAACTCACGAAATGGAATTTGCTAAAAATATATCGAGCCGGGTATTTTATATGGATGAAGGCATTATTTATGAAGAGGGTACACCCAAGCAGATTTTTGAAAATCCACAACGCGAAAAAACCAAAGCATTTATTCATCGTATTCGTAGCATGACCTTCAATATTAACAGCGAACACTACGATCTATACGCCTTGCAAGCCGAAATGGAAGTGTTTGGCGAAAAACACATGATTCCGCCCGAAACGATTACACGACTCACTCATGTTACCGAAGAACTGTTGAATTTGCAAACCAACTATTCAGATACAACCTTGCTTCTGTCTTACTCCGAAAAGGACAGCAGTCTAAAACTTTTGTGCACAAACCCAGGCAAAGCAAATAATGTACTCAAAGAAAGCGAAGATGGCGACAATCTTGAAGTTATTCTTATAAAAGGTCAATGTAGTCATACACAGTATTGGTACGAGAACGAAACAAATAACGTAGAACTGGCCGTAAAAACGAATTAAATGATTTTTAAAAGGAGCTGAAATTTCGGTTCCTTTTTTTAATGGAGTAATATAGATTCAATAATTGTGCTTCAAATCATATTGAAAATAAAGAAATATCGTGAAACGAACGAAGCCCAAGGCAAAGTCCTCGAGAAATTATTTTTATTAGATGAATTTATGCGAACCATCGCAAGAGGGTAGTCTTTTTGATAATCCGCAAACGCAATCGTTTATTCCTTTTCCCATAAGTATTCGAGGTATATATTTTTCAATTCTTGTAACTCTCGTTTTTGACTGTTTTGCTGCTGTGAAAAATAATACATATGCTTTTTGTCTTCCTGGTGTTAATCCTTCAAAGGCCGTTTTCAAATCAGGCATTTCATTCAACTTATTTTGTAATTCTTCGGGGTATTTGAGTACTATATTCTTATTGAATTGAACTTTTAAACCAGCTCTTTCAATTTCAATGGCTTCGAAGATGTAGGCTTTCAAAGTAGCTTTTTGTTCTACGATTTCATTAACATTGGTGAATTTTAAAAGCCGAACAGACTGTGAATTTTCACCTGGCGCTACTAGGATATTATCACTATTGTTTAACAAAACCCCCTTGAAGAAGCTGAGTGCGCAGTATTCTTTAAATGCTCCTATAATTAGAACATTACTATTTCTATAGGTGTAACATGGATTCCGCCACTTAAATTCTTCAGTAAGCTGACAATCAAGAATTATTGATCTCAGGGTTTCCAATTCATTCTGCCACTTAGCAGCATTGCTTATATAGGTATCAACTTTTTGATTCATCATTTCCAGTTCCAACATTATAACTTATTTGGTATTAATAGTCAATTAACATTGGATGAGCTGCTCTTGTTTATGCCGAATAAACTTATTTCTTTATTCCAAAAAAATAAAAGAGAATCGCCATCTTCAAACTCTTTGTATTTTTCATTTGAAAGAATATCAAAATAGGGAAGTTATAAGAATTAGAATCAAAATAAGAGATTGTTTTTTCATTGCTTATAGTTTAGAGTTGGGATATTATTTTTGAGCCTTCGATTTTTCCCATTGCCGCATTTATTTTACAGTATTTCAGTTGTATTGCTCCGCTGGCATTTAGTGCTTCTGTTTGTATACACAAAAAGAAATAGTATGAGCCAATAGAATAATTTCATTAATTCGTTTTAACTTATTTGTGTTTATCCATCACTTTGTCAAACCTACTATCCATGCAAATACTCAAATCTGTAGTTATGAATTTCCCATTGTAAAATAAGCTAAAAATTGTTGCTGGTGTTGGTGCAGATTGAGCCATTTCAAGGGTGTCTAGTTTTATGATTTTTAAAGGCAATTCTCTGTTTTTCGCAGTTTCAATCAAGGATGTAGTTACATGATATTCAGAAAACGGACATCGATTCGAATAATAAACCACCAAGCCATTTTTATCAACTTCGGGGGTGTTTTTTACTGAATTTTTAAATGAAGGATTGTTTGCATTGGGATTTATCTTCTTTACAAGTAAACTGAAGCCTGATGGTAATTGTTCGCAGGTTTCAAACCCTTGCTTTAATAGCCATTTAGGGTCACTCATGAAATGAAATTTCTTTGTGCCAACTACGGTAACTAATCCTTCCTTACCTTTTGATTTAGCATCTTCAAGAGCCTGATTCAATAATTCTTTCCCGTATCCTTTCCCTTTGTATTTTCCCGACACCCAAAAACAGTTTACTAATAAATAGTTTGGCGCATTAATTGGAACCCATCCATTTTCAGTTGGTCCATACTCAATAAAAACTTTGGCTCTAGCATCAATCCTACGAAAAATATATCCATTGTTAAATTCCTTTTTCAGCCAGTCTTTTTTTAATTCATAACTATCTTTGCATTTCTTATCAGAAATTGCACAACAAATATGCTCCGTGTCGATATTTGACTTTTCTAGTGTAATAATTTTCTCCATTTACAAATCTGGGTTAGATCCTAGATCAAATATAATTAGAATCAGTGACAACCTTATGTCAGCATGGTTAAAGAAATTCGACTAATTTTCAAGCTGGATAAAATGTTAGGGCAGGAGTAAAGAAGTTGAATCTTTGTTGGTTTTTATTTTTTCTTTGAGATAAATATCAAATCAGTTAAGGATGTCCTATCAGGTTCAAGGTAGTTGAGCGCTTTGTTTCAACTAATTCAAATCCTGAATCCTTTAAACATTTGTTTATATAATCAGCCTGATGATAATAAATGTAAACTAAATTCTCGAATTAAGTTTAAAAGTCTTTCATCAAAGGCATCTTCATAAAATCCAGCTTTTTCAAAACCACCCGCAATTGCTAATGCGTCAAAATCTTGAACTTTAATATTTTCCAATTCCAATTCAGGTCGAACAATTAAATTCCAAGTGTATTTTAACTTTGGTCGTAGTCCGGTTGCATGCAAATCAACGGGCTCATTCCCGAAACTCATAATTAACAGGATTTTAATAGCCCCAACATTAATGTCGGGGTAATCTAAATCTCTTTGAAACAAGGGCTTTAGCACTACACAAAAATATTTATATTAACTAATGAGCTAATCTTAGCGGTTTAATGCGCATTAAATCTGTAATTTAATCCAATTATGTATTGGGTATATGAATATTTTTCTGGAACCTCATTTAATATGGAATAGCTAATAAATGACAAATCAAGGTACAAGTTGGATATTTTTTTCAGTGGAAAATCGAATCCTCCACCAATTCCAAAATAATACAAATCATTATTCCAATAAGGAATATCAAGAGCCGTACAATAATTGCCTTTATTTAAAGATGCTTCAATAAATAAACGCGATGCTTCTTTCTTTAACAAGTTGTATTGAGTAAATATCCCGTAAATTAAATAGTTATCTTTTTTTGTTGCAATTTCTGAGGAATAAATGTTTAGAAGTTGAAGACCTGCAAAAAGATTTTTGCTTAATTGAATTCCTGCATTTACATTCCAAGTAAATTCATCGTAACCACACTCGTAAGAATCGAAGTCTTTATTACTGAATCTTATGTAAGTTAAAGATGAACCAACAATAAGATAATCGGCAAAATAATTTTGTGACTTTGCAGATAAGGAACACAACAATAGTACTATGTAAATGATGATTGCTTTCATTTTTGTCTTCTTCTTCTTCTTCTTCTTCTTCTTCTAATATTTTGCAGAAGGTTTTAGATAAGATCAATCGTCTTTTTGATCAACCAGAATGAGTTTAGTAATGTCGTAGCCTCTAATTGTTAGCTTTTTAAGTAAATTATGATATAACTCTTCATCTATTTGTGGCGTTCGAGAAAGTATCCATAAATAGTTGTCAGAACTACTACCTATAATAGCCCATTGATAATTTTCATCCAAATCTAGTACGTAATAATCGCCATAAAAGAACCAAAAAAATGAGACTTTTAATTTTGAAGGTTCATTTAAGTTTGGAATTTTAGCTTTTCCGATTGCTTCTGATTTTTGACCATTCAATGTCTCTTTGTATCCGGAATTAACAACCTTTAATTTGCCATCCTTTCGATATGAATATGTAGCTGTTACGCCTACTAAACCCCGTTCAAACTTATGATCAAATCGAGATATTTCATACCATTGCCCCAAATATCTGTCAATATCAAGTTCTTTTACAATTGTTTTATCAATCATTTTATTTTGGCCATTAGTTGAATTAATACAAAATAAGAGCACAAATAAATAAACTATGTTTTTTCCCATGATTCAATTTCTCCGTCAATCAGATGAAATAGAGGATGTATTTCAATATCAGATACACCTGCAAATTCATCGTATTTCTTTAGGTCTCTAATTTTAAGCTTAGTAAGCAAGTGCTTTTTTTCAAAATTAAGTTGTCCAGAAGTTACATCAATTTGTTCAATATTGAGTACTCTTTCAAATTTACTCTTATCAAAATTATAACGTCTTCTAGTTGCTTCTAACCATATTGATTCAAGGTAAAAGTTAATCGTATTTATTGGATTTTTTGTTGTTTTGAAACGTTCTAATTG
>JAQIBQ010000417.1 GCA_027859005.1 Prolixibacteraceae bacterium
AAAAACCACCTGCCTTTTGAATTCCTGATATTTGCATACTAAAAAATACAATCAAAATAATTGTTTTAGGCATAACAGCCAATTCAATTACTGGCTACACTAAAAACAACAATCAATACCTTCAAAAACTAAACCGTCCAAAAGAAGAAGTGCTTGAACGTTTATATCTTAACCCTATATCGTACTGGTTTTCTGCGACTAATCCCGAGAAACTAAAAAATTACTTTAATCTCGTGGAACAATCTTCGTATTACTTAAATGAGTATCATATGAATGGTTACGTTGAATCTGATAAATTCCCAATTGATACCTTAGAAGCGATTCCATCGTACACCAAAGATTTTAACAACTACCAAGTTGAAGAAAAATACACCAATACTTTATTCGAACAAGTACAAAATTTAACTAAGCAAGGAATTCATGTAATTGGATATCGTCCTCCAGTTTCACAAACATTGAGAATACTTGAAGACAGCCTAGGCAATTACAACGAAGCTGAAATAAAATCAGGAATTCAAAAGGCAGGTGGTTTTTGGATTGATCTCGATCCTTCGAAGTATACGACTTACGATGGAAGCCATTTAGATAAGGTGCCGGCAGAAAGACTATCTACAGAACTAGCTATAGAAATAAAGAAGTACATCGAAGAATAGTCGCTCATTGTGTTATACATTTATGTCAACTGAATTAATATTCTTTACCTGTTAGTCCTATCCGTTTTCTAAAAAAACTCCAAAAAAGAAAATTATCTTACACCTAAAACCACCAAATTATTATTGATAACAGCCTGTATGTCAATGAATACAATTTGGTTAATTAATACCCATTACTAATCCAATAGAGCATAGAAGAACTTTGATTTCATATGCAATTGTTCTACTTCTTCATTTTCAGAGTTCTCTTCATCGAAACTGATTAACAGTATTTTTCCAAATTCACCGAATGAGCTATTGATCGAGTTGTATTCTTCACTTTTTTGTGATTCCACTGCTAAACAAAAGGCAGGTAATAAAGTCTAAAATACTATTTTTTTGTCGAAAAAGGATTGACGAAATCTTCCTACTAAACGTAATAAAAAAGCAACTAATCAAATTAACTAGATATGTATCAAAGGATATAAATATTTTAAAACATGCAAGTTGTAGGGTTATTCTTGAATCTTCTCATCGTATTCGCGGAACTTATTTTCTAACTTGAAGGCCTATAAAAACCAAATTAAGAATAAAACTTTATGACCGAAAAAACCGTAACATCATGCGCATGCAATGAAGTGCATGAAGACGAATTGTATGAACGGCTTTTAACCATTGTTAAATCACAGCGCACCATTCCTGGTGCATTGATTCCCGTTCTTCAAACAACCCAAAATCTATTCGGTTACCTCCCACAAAGAGCTTTACACATGATTAGTAAAGAGCTAAAAATTCCCTATAGTGAGGTAGCCGGTGTTGTGGGTTTCTATTCCTATTTTTCAACCACTCCTAAGGGAAAGTATACAATCAGAGTTTGTATGGGCACTGCGTGCTACGTTCGTGGTGGACAAGATGTTTTAAAAGCCTTACAAAAGAAACTTCAAATTGGTGTTGGAGGAACCACTCCCGATCGAAAATATTCTTTAGAAATAGGTCGGTGTTTCGGCGCTTGTGGCCTTGCACCTGTGGTGATGGTTAACGATGAAACTTTCCAAAGCGTTAAGCCTTCCAAAGTAAGTGATATCTTAAATAGTTTCGAATAATAATTAGTCACTGGTCATTGGTCACTAGTCATCAGAAAACAATTTTTGTTTTTACTAATGTCTATTGATAATTTCCAAATGACTATTTCTTGAAAAGAAATTCATATGCAAAAAATAACTTCACCTGAAAAGTTTGATCGGCTATTTCAGGAACTTTCAGAACAATATTCAGAAGAATATAACAAGTACAAAGAGATCGTAAAAGTTTGTACCGGGGGTGGTTGTATAGCCTGTGGTTCATTAAAAGTACAGCAGGAACTTCAGAAAAGTATTGATAAAAAAGGGCTTTCCCAAAAGTTTTTGATTAAAGGAACAGGTTGTTTAGGCCCCTGCTCAAAAGGGCCGGTCATCATGTTACAGAAATCGGGCGTGTTTTATCAGGGCGTTCAATTGGCCGATATCGACGACCTGATTGAGCAACAGTTGGTAAAAGGTGAACCCATGGAGCGTTTACTTTTTCACAATGATGAAGACAATAAACCTGTAGTAAAAGCTGCCGATATCAAACTTTTCAACCGTCAACGTAAAATTGTTTTACGCAGGTGTGGAAACATTAGACCGACCAGTATTCACGATTTTATTGCTTCGGGTGGTTATGTGTCGCTACGCAAAGTGCTTACACAAATGCAACCCGATGATGTGATTGAAGAAATGAAAAAGTCGGGTTTGAGAGGCCGTGGTGGTGCAGGTTTCCCAACGTTCATGAAATGGAATTTAGCAAAACAAGAAACTGCTGACCAAAAATATATTTTGTGTAATGCCGACGAAGGTGATCCGGGTGCTTTTATGGACCGGAGTATTTTGGAAGGTGACCCTCACACCATCGTTGAAGGTATGGCCATTGGTGCTTACACCATTGGAGCTTCCTTAGGTTTTGTTTATGTACGTGCCGAGTATCCTTTGGCCGTTGAGCGCTTGCAAAAAGCCATCGACGATGCCCGTGATTTAGGATTACTTGGAAATAATATTTTAGGAACTGAATTTAGTTTCGACCTCGATATCAGAATGGGCTCAGGTGCTTTTGTTTGCGGCGAAGAGACCGCATTAATGGCTTCCATCGAAGGCAAGCGGGGAGAACCTCGTCCGCGTCCTCCTTTTCCAACAACTTCAGGATTATGGGGTAAGCCTTCTGTCTTAAATAACGTGGAAACCTTTGCCAACGTAAACGCCATTATCGATAAAGGAGGTGAGTGGTTTGCTCAATTTGGAACCGGAAAAAGTAAAGGATCGAAAATATTTGCACTTACAGGTGCCATTAAAAATTCAGGCTTGTACGAAGTGCCTGTGGGAACTACTCTTGGTGACTTAATCTACGACATTGGAGGTGGAACCAGTAGCGGAAAACCCTTTAAGGCTGCTCAGATTGGAGGTCCGTCAGGGGGTTGTATCCCTAAACAACACCTTAATGTTTCACTCGATTACGAATCGCTGAACGAGTTGGGTGCCATTATGGGCTCAGGTGGTTTGGTGGTAATGGATGAGGATACCTGTATGGTTGATGTAGCCAAATTCTTCCTCGATTTTGTGTTGGAAGAATCGTGCGGAAAATGTACACCATGCCGTGTAGGTACAAAACGGATGTTTGAAATTCTGGAACGAATCACAACTGGTCATGGTAAAGAAGGTGATATTGAAAAGCTCGAGGATCTTGGAAAATGGATCAAAACGACATCGCTTTGTGGTTTAGGACAATCGGCTCCAAACCCAGTGCTTTCAACCATTCGATATTTCAGGGCTGAATACGAAAGCCATATTCGGGAACATAAATGTGAGGCCGGAGTTTGTGCCAAACTGGTTCGTGCACCGTGTCAAAGTGCTTGTCCTGCAGGTGTTGATGTGCCAGGCTTTATTTCTCTTACAGGCGAAAAACGTTATGCCGATGCCTTGAAATTGCACCGCGAACGTAATCCGTTTGCAGCGGTTTGTGCCAGGGTTTGTTTCCATACCTGCGAAGATAAATGTCGGCGTTCAACAATTGATACACCCGTTTCCATACGTGGAGTAAAACGCTTCATGGTCGATCAGGAAATTACCATTCAATTGCCCGAAATACGTGAGAGTGCAGCAAATGCCTTACGTAAGGTGGCCATTGTTGGAGCCGGTCCTGCTGGTTTGTCGTGTGCCTACTTCCTGGCTCGCTTGGGATACAAGCCAATTGTTTTTGAGGCCGAACAACGTCCGGGTGGAATGTTGGTTCAAACCATTCCTGCTTACCGTTTGCCTCGTGAGATTCTGGCCCGTGAAATTCGGATGATTGAAAACATGGGCGTTGATATTCGGACAGAGATGAAACTGGGCAGAGATTTTACCTTGACTTCATTGAAAGAAGAAGGCTACGAAGCTGTTTTTGTTGGCGTAGGTAATCCCAAAGGTATTAAACCAAAAATTAAAGGAATCGATAACAAAGGTGTGGTTGATGCACTTCAGTTTCTTCAAACCTATAACCTGAGAGGTTCAGTGCCTGTTGGTAAAAAAATAATAGTTGTTGGAGGAGGTAATGCTGCCATCGATGCTGCCCGAACTGCGGTAAGATTAGGTGCCGAAACAGTTGATATCGTCTATCGTCGTACACAGGAAGAAATGCCTGCATGGGCCGAAGAGATTGACATGGCCATTGAGGAAAAAATCAAACTACATACCTTAACCAACCCAAGTGAAATTATAGCCAAAGATGGTAAAGTGAGTGCCGTTCGATGTATAAGGATGAAGTTGGGATCGTTTGATTCCACAGGTCGTCGCAGTCCGGTTGAAACCGATGAAGAGTTAATGCTCGATGCCGACCAAATTATTGTGGCCACAGGTCAAACGCTCGATATCGATTCGATTATTGATGGTGTTGCTTTAGAAAATGACGGATGGTCAAAAATATTGTGCGACAAACGAAGCGGACAAACCTCAGAACCTTGGGTGTTTACTGGTGGTGATACAGCCACTGGTCCTTCTTCAGTAATTGAAGCTGTTGGTGGTGGAGAGAGTGCTGCTGTTGGAATGGATAAATTCTTAACGGGTGATTCTCATGCCTTTTGGCGAAAAGAAAAATACAACGATACCTTCTTCGATCCCGAAGCTATGCCTGCAAAATATCCTCGTTCGCACATGGTGATACTTGATGCAGAACGTCGTATGCACAATTTCGACGAGGTAGAACAGGTTTGGCCCGAAGGCGAAGCTGTTCGACAAGCGAAGAGATGCTTGAGGTGTGACTATGGTTCATGCTGACGCAGAACAGTCATTAGTTGATAGTCATTAGTCATTTAGGAATAAAATAATGTTATGAATTTAGAAGAGTTAAAAGTTTATCAATTGTCAATGAAATTAGGTGATTCTTGCTGGAAGCTAGTCGATAGTTGGAATTATTTTCAAAAAGATACAATTGGAAAGCAATTGGTTCGATCTGCGGATTCTGTCGCTGCAAATCTTTCTGAAGGATATGGACGATTCCATTTTAAAGAAAATCGTCAATTCTGCTTTTATTCCAGAGGTTCACTTTTTGAAACGAAAACATGGTTAGTGAAAGCTTCAAACAGAGAACTTATTTCTAACGATATTTTTGATCAGCTTAGAAATGAAATGAATGAAATTGGAAAGATGTTGAACGGCTACATCAAAAGTATAGGAAATAAAAACAATTTGGAAGAGCCCGAAGTTGAATATAGAAATCGTAATTATCCAGAAGAATTCTACTTTGAAGCATTGCCATTTCCCAATGACTAATTTCCCCTAATGACTTAATAATAAATTTATAAACCAGATTAGACTAAAAATACAATGCTAAAAATATATATCAATAAACAACCAATTGAGGTTCCCGAAGGGAGTACAATTCTGGAAGCTGCTTCGAAAGCAGGAATAAAAATACCCACTTTGTGCCATGTTGAAAGTCAGGTGCCTAAAGGTGCTTGCCGGGTTTGTATGGTGGATGTGGAAGGAGCTAAGAATATGGTTGCTTCGTGCACTACACCTTGCAACGAAGGGATGAAAGTAACCACCAATTCGCGACAGGTACGCGATGCACGTAAGTTTGTAGTGGAACTGCTCATTTCGGAACACTGTGGCGATTGTAAGACCTGTGTTCGGAATAACGATTGCGAGTTACAGGCTTTGGCTCGTGAAATGGGGATTAGTGGAGTAACTTACGAAGGCGAAACCCTAAAAACCCATATCGATTCTTCAACAGCTGCCTTGGTTCGCGACTCGGGTAAATGCATCAAATGTCGTCGATGCATGACCGTTTGCAACGAAATTCAAGGTGTAGGTTCACTGTTTGCTCAGGGGCGTGGGTTTGAATCCAAAATTGGACCAGCTTTCGATCAGGATTTGGAGGGTGTAACTTGTGTGCAATGCGGACAATGTGCTGCCATTTGCCCGGTAGGTGCCATAACTGAAAAAGAACACATCGATTATGTTTGGGAGGCCATTGAAGATCCCACCAAATTTGTGGTGGTGCAAACCGCTCCGGCTATTCGTGCTGCTTTGGGTGAATTGTTCGATTACGAACCCGGAACCCTTGTCACCGGTAAAATGGTTTCAGCACTTCGCTTGTTGGGTTTCGACCGTATTTTTGACACCAATTTTTCGGCCGACCTAACTATTTTAGAAGAAGGAACCGAGTTGTTGGTTCGCCTTAAAAAGGCTTTGGTTGATAAGGAACAGGTAGCCTTACCCCAATTTACTTCATGTTCGCCCGGCTGGATAAAATACATGGAACATTTTCATGGCGATATTCTCGATAACCTTTCCAGTTGTAAGTCGCCTCAACAAATGTTTGGGGCTGTTGCCAAAACTTACTATGCTAAAAAAGCTGGTGTCGATCCTAAAGATGTGATTGTGGTTTCGGTGATGCCTTGTACAGCTAAAAAGTTTGAAGCTGCCCGACCTGAAATGAACGACAGTGGTTATACCGATGTCGATTATGTGCTCACTACCCGTGAATTGGGTCGAATGGTTAAACAATCGGGAATCGATTTTAGAGCTTTACCCGATGGCGTTATGGATTCTCCAATGGGAAATGGCTCTGGCGCAGCCGATATTTTTGCCAATACCGGAGGTGTTATGGAAGCAGCCATCCGAACGGTTTACGAAATTGTAACCGGACGTGAATTGCCTATGGAAAACCTACGACTAACACCCGTTGTTGGTTTGGAAGGAGTTAAAAAAGCTTCGCTTAAAATTGAAGGTTGTGTGCCCGAATGGAGTTTTCTCGAAGGTGTTGAGCTCAAAGTGGGCGTAGCACATGGATTGGGGAATGCCAAAAAGATTATAGAATCCATGCGGGCTGGTGAAGTATTTCACTTTATCGAAGTGATGACCTGTCCCGGAGGCTGCATTGGAGGTGGCGGTCAACCCCGTTTTACCACCGACGAAATTCGTAAAAAGCGTATGGGCGCTATCTATGCCGAAGATGAAGGTAAGCAGTTGCGTAAGTCGCACGAGAATCCTGAAATCACACAAATTTATGAGGAGTTCCTGAAACAACCCATTAGCGAATTATCGCATAAATTGTTACATACAAAGTATTTCGATCGGAATTAACTAAAAACAAGGAACCGTTCTCTTTTTAAATAAAGAACGGTTCTTTTATTTTATACCAACTCCACAATCAACCCCTCTCATTGAGGAGAGGGCTAAAGTGAGATGAAAACTTAATTATTCAGCTATTGCTTAAGCAAACAATACATTTACTAAATGTAAGCTGCGGGATATTTAGAAACTGTTTAAATTTTATCCATCAGTTTAATTATGCTTCTTTTTTGCCATATTATCGTTATTTTATCAACACGTAGCTATGGCTATGTGTCT
Organism: Prolixibacteraceae bacterium; assembly: GCA_027859005.1. Lineage (GTDB taxonomy): Bacteria > Bacteroidota > Bacteroidia > Bacteroidales > Prolixibacteraceae > Roseimarinus. The sequence goes on from JAQIBQ010000417.1 coordinate 7,535, forward strand.
CAAAAATGCCTCAATCTGACAAAAA
>JAQIBQ010000421.1 GCA_027859005.1 Prolixibacteraceae bacterium
CTCTATTGGAACTCATTTGTGTAAATTTCTTGTTTGCAATATCAAGTACTATTCAAGCACCACCAACACCAGGTGAAGTTGCCAAAAGGATCATGGGCTTGTTCATCCATACATTCTTCTCAATACGTGAAACCCAATCAAAAATATTTTTAAATGCTACTGTAAAGTTTCCGTTGTGTTCTGCAAATGAAATTATGATTCCATCGGCTTGTTTTACTATAGAAAGAAATCGAACAGCTTCTTCAGGAATCCCTTTTTCATGCTGCCTGTCGATACTGTATATTGGCATTTCAAAGTCGTTTAAATCAATTAAATCAACTTCAGAATTTGGAACTCGATTGGCTACGTAATTAGCCAACGTTTTATTGATCGACTTTTTACTATTGCTTGCACCAAATGCAACGATTTTCTTATTCATTTAATTTGTATTTTTGATATAGTTATAAATAACAACATGCAATTGAAATAGTTTCAAATCAAATTATCTGTCTATTTTTCAATACATTTAATGCCATTGAATTATTTAATCGTTTTGTAATAATTATGCAATAAGGGTGTAATTAAATCACTACATTTTTGTAACATAATTTTTTGTATCCATCTTTAGTATGAAACGAGCCAAGTTGAATTTTTAACGCAACGAAATACTTCATGGCGAGTTCCATTTGATACAATTGAAACTTAACAATTAATCATATGAAAAAAGCTACATTATTAATCGGGTTATTGGTATTTTTTTTATTAAGTGTATCAGCCCAAGAAGAGTCTTTTAAACCAACAGGAAAAGCATTTGTAAAAGTGTTCTCAAATTTCAACTCAACCATCACCGATGGTACAACTGCATCAGAATTTGAACTCCAAAGAGCTTATTTTGTTTACGAATACAAACTCAGCAAAGAGTTTTCAGGAAAACTGAATATTGACATTGGCGACCCTGGTGTTGGTAAACTACAAATGACAGCCTATATCAAAAATGCATACATTCAATATAAAACTGGAAAACTGGCAGTACAGTTTGGTTTAATTGGAACAACTGCATTTAAAACCATGGAAAAACTATGGGGAAATAGATACATCGAAAAATCTTTTCAAGATCTAAATAAATTCAATGCTAGTGCCGATTTAGGTTTTAGTGTAAATTATGGAATTACAGATTGGTTAAGCGCCGACCTTATTGTTGTAAATGGCGAAGGCTATAAAAGCTTACAGGCCGACAACCAATTCCTTACTGGTTTGGGACTTTCAATTACTCCTGTAGATGCAATTACTCTTCGTGGTTATTACGATAGGATGGGGACTGAAAACACTGAAGCAACTATTGCCGCAGCCCTTGGTTACAAATCGAAAAAAATTGTTGCTGCAGCAGAATACAACATCAAACAAAACGTGGGCAATACAGAAGGGAAAGACATGTCGGGAGCATCGGTTTATGCAAACTATTCTGCTTCTAAAAAAATGAAAGTTTTTGCTCGTTACGATATGCTTTCTTCAATAGCACTAACTGGAGAAACTGTTAATTGGAACAACTCAAAAGATGGCAACCTTTTAATGGCTGGATTAGAATATAGCCCTGTAAAAGGATTAAAGCTAGCGCCTAACTTTAGGTATTACGATTACAGCGATGCTTCAATAGCAAGCAAGACAAGTTTATTTTTGAACTGTGAGATTAAATTTTAATAAATGAAAAACGCCTCTTACAACAAATAAAAAATAGAGGTATTTCTTATAATTATAATATTTAAAAACTAAAAAATTGAAAATCAAATGAAAGTAATAATACCTATTCTTTTAGCATTATTTGTTTTGGCATCATGCCAATCAACAAACAAAAGTAAAGATGCCGATAGCACAAAAGCGGCATCAAATATTTCAATTACAGCAGCAGGTGCAACCTTTCCTCTACCATTTTACAACATGGTATTTAAAAATTACACCGATTTAAAAGGTGTTCAGGTTACTTATGGTGGAATTGGTTCTGGCGGTGGCATTCGTAGTTTAGGCGACAAAGTTGTTGACTTTGGTGCTACCGATGCATTCTTAAACGATGAAAAATTAGCAGCAATGTCTGCTAAAGTAGTACACATTCCTACTTGTATGGGAGCAGTTGTTATTGCTTACAACCTAACAGGTGTTGAAGGTGTAAAATTATCCGACGCATTATTGGAGAAAATTTTCATGGGCGATATTACAAAATGGAACGACCCTGAAATTGCAAAACTAAATAGTGATCTTACTCTTCCAAATACGGATATTTCAGTTGTATACCGCTCAGACGGTAGTGGTACAACCTATATTTTTAGTGACTACATGAGCAAAATTAGCTCTAAATGGGCCGATCAAATTGGCAAAGGAAAATCACTGAACTGGCCCGTTGGAATGGGAGCAAAAGGCAACCCAGGTGTAGC
>JAQIBQ010000444.1 GCA_027859005.1 Prolixibacteraceae bacterium
AAATGGATATGGTAAATTGATTAATTTTGAAACACCATTTAAAAAATAACGAACATGAATATTTTAAAAAAGACCTTTCCTTCAATCATCGCCTTTTTGGTTTTTATCGTTCTAATTTATGCTTACTTTCCTCCCCTTTTAAATGGAGAAAAGCTAAGCGGCTCTGATTCAAAAACCAGCCGAGGCATGGCTAAAGAATCTATCGATTATAATAAAAACAATAAAGAAAGTGCCTTATGGACTAACTCAATGTTTGGAGGAATGCCAACTACTTTCGTTGCTAGTCCAAAATATAAAAACTATATCCCAAGAATCCATGCCGTATTAGGGAAAATTGTACCCTATCCTATCGATGGCTTATTAATCGGAATGCTTGGTTTCTATATTCTTTTGATGGTATTTGGATTAAGTCCAGGAATAGCCTTTGTTGGTGCTTTAGCTTATAGTTTCTTTACTATGAATTTTGTGCTTTTGGCCACTGGACATAATACCAAGATTATTGCCATGATGTTGTTCCCTTATTTAATTGCTGGAATTGTTTTAGTATTCAAGGGAAAAAGGTTGTTAGGAGCATTGCTTTTCACACTCGCATTATCATGGCAGATATACAGCTCACACCTTCAAATGACTTATTATTTGATTTTTATCTGTGTTGCAATTATTATTACTGAATTAGTAATATCCATCAAACAAAAAAACATAAAATCATTTTTAATCAGCTGTATTTTTCTTTTTATAGGCCTCCTACTTACTATAGCTCCTCACACTGCAAAAATGTGGAGTGAAATTGAAAATAGTAAATATACAACCAGAGGAGAATCAGAATTAGTTCGAGATAACGATCAAACGACAGGGCTCGATAAAAGCTACATTCTCGATTACAGCTACGACCTGGGAGAAGCAATGACAGCTTTTATCCCTCGCTTTAAAGGTGGTGGCATGTCTGAATATCTCGGAGAGAATTCAGTATTTTACAAGACACTTGAAAAAACACAAGGAAAAAAACGAGCAGCACAAATCGCACAAAATGCACCACTATACTGGGGAACTCAACCAATATCGGCTGCACCGTTCTATTATGGAGCCATTCTTTGTTTTTTATTCGTCCTTGGACTATTTATGGTAAAAGGGAAAGAGAAATGGTGGATTCTATCCACTGTCATAGTTGCTTTTTTACTCTCGTTAGGAAAAAACATTCCCTTTCTCGCTAATTTTATGGTCGATTATTTCCCGGGATACAATAAATTCCGTGATGTCAAAAACATTATTGTTATTCAACAATTTGCTATGGCTTTAATGGGCATTTTAGCCATAAAAGAAGTTTACAACCGAAACATAACTGATAAATTATTCTTTAATCGTTTGAAATGGGCTTTTGGAATAACTGGTGGAATTGCTTTAATTTTTGCATTAGTACCGAGTCTTGCAGGTAGCTTTATTGGCAATAGCGATGCCCAACTTGCACAATCAGGCTGGCCTAAAAATTTAATCGAAGCCTTACAAACCGACAGAAAATCGGTATTACGAGCCGATGCTTTCCGCACTTTTGTTTTTGTAGCTCTCGCAGCAGCAGGGCTTTGGGCCTTTTGGACTAAAAAACTAAAAGCACAATATGCATTGGCCTTATGGGCGATACTTATTCTTGCAGATATGTGGCCTATTAACAAACGCTATCTGAATAATGATGATTTTGTTTCAAAACGTAAAGCAGAGGTTCCATACTCGCCAACCAAAGCTGATCAGGCCATACTTAGTGATAAAAGCCCAGATTACCGTGTGCTAAACATGTCGCTAAACCCGTGGTCCGATGCGTCAACCTCGTACTTCCACAAGTCAATTGGTGGTTATCATGGTGCCAAAATGAGACGTTATCAAGACATGATAGAAAACCATCTGTCTCCAGAAATGCAACAAATTAGCCAACGACTTCAAAATGTAAAAACACAGGCCGATGTAGATGCCGTTTTTTCAGGGCTGAATAGCTTAAACATGCTGAATACAAAATACATTATTTATAATCCAGGCGCCGCTCCTTTAGTCAACAAAAGTGCAATGGGCAATGCATGGTTTGTAAATCAGTCTTTATTGGTAGCTAATGCAAACGAAGAAATTGATCAAGTAGATAAGGTTAACATCCAAACAACTGCCATTATCGATCAACGATTTGCTGAGTTAGTTCCGACAAAAATAGAAATTGACTCTACAGCCAGCATACAGCTCCTAACTTATGCTCCCAATAAACTGGTTTATAAGTCACAGGCTCAAAAAGATCAATTGGCTGTTTTTTCAGAAATCTATTATCCAAAAGGATGGATTGCAACAATAGATGGAGAAGAAATGCCACATTTCAGAGCCAATTACATTTTGCGTTCAATGGTAATTCCTGCAGGCCAACATGAAATTGTATTTGAATTCAATCCAAAATCATACGAAATTGGTAACAAAATATCATTTGCATCGTCTCTGTTATTGCTTTTAGCAATTGCAGGTGTTGTTTTTGTTGAACTAAGAAAACGAAAGACCTTAAAAAAAGATGAATAAAAAAGGAGCGAAACCAATTAAACGAAAATTATTTAATGCCTACTTTGTATCTACGCTTAGTATTACATTGGTCCTTTTTTTAATTGGCTTATTGTCTTTGTTAGTATTTAATGCACGCTACCTTAATAATTATATTCGCGAAAACATTGGATTAACGCTAGTATTAAATGAAGATGTTCGTGAGGTAGACTTATTAAAACTTCAAAAATTACTTTCGGCACAAGATGAAGTTAAAACAGCAACTTATGTAAATGCTGAGTCAGCTGCTAGTATCCTAAAACAAGAATTAGGGGAAGATTTTATCGGGTTTTTAGGCTATAATCCATTACATGCTTCTATTGATGTTAAGTTATTTGCTCAGCATACCCATAACGATAGCTTAGCAAAATTGGAGCAAAAATATTTAAGCTATTCGAATGTTGAAGAAGTATATTACCAACGTAACCTGGTAAATATTATTAATGAAAATTCAAATAAAATTAGTTTGATTGTACTTGGCTTAGGTATAGTGATGTTACTCATTTTCTTTGCACTTATAAACAACACAATCCGACTCTCGATATACTCTAAGCGCTTTATTATTAATACGATGCAATTAGTAGGCGCTACTCGAAGTTTTATACGTTGGCCATTTATTACCAAATCGATGATACATGGTTTACTTGGTGCTGTACTTGCCAATTTTTTATTACTACTCTTATTTTTCTCTTACAACAATCAGTTTAACGAAATAATCAACATCGATAATAACAACATAATTCTTATTGTATTTGCCATTGTATTTGTTACAGGAATTTGCATTTCTTGGCTATCAACTGCAATGGCAGTAAACAAATTCCTTCGTTTACAATACGATGAATTATTTAATTAACTATTTTTACCGCTCAAAATTATAATTATGTCTAAACAAATAGAAAACAAACAACAAAAAGAAACATTTGCCCTTGGAAGGGAAAACTATAAATTAATGATCATTGGTGTGATTGTAATTGTATTTGGTTTTCTTTTAATGATGGGTGGAGGAAGTGATGATCCAACAGTTTTTAACCCTGAAGTATTCAGTTTTCGAAGAATTACATTAGCGCCAGTTATTGTATTGGCTGGATTTCTGTTTGAAATTTATGCCATAATGAAAAAACCAAAAACTACCGAGGAATAATCTATGGGTATATTTGAAGCGTTAATATTAGGATTCATACAAGGACTTACCGAATTTCTACCAGTAAGTTCTAGTGGACATCTAGAAATTGGACATGCGTTGTTTGGTATCGAAGGTGAAAATAATCTTATATTCGACATAATTGTTCATGGCGCAACAGTGCTTAGCACAATCGTTGTTTTTAGAAAAGATATAGTCGAACTTTTTAAAGGTCTTTTCCAATTTAAATGGAACGAACCAACACAGTATATCGCAAAATTAGCCGTTTCAGCAATTCCGGTTGCCATAGTTGGAGTACTTTTTGAGGAACAAATTTCAGCTTTATTTTCAGGGAGTATGCTGTTAGTTGGTAGTATGCTGTTAGTCACAGCAGCATTCCTTACCTTTGCTTATTATTCAAAACAAGGCAAACGGAAAATTAAATTTCTTGATGCAATTATTATAGGTTTTGCTCAAGTGCTAGCAATTATGCCTGGCATTTCACGCAGTGGTGCAACCATTGCAACAGGTATGATAATTGGAAACAAGAAGACAGAATTAGCCAAGTTTTCATTCTTAATGGTGATGATTCCCATACTTGGAGCCAACTTTATTAAAATAATTTCTGGAGATATTTCGGCAGCAAATGGAATAGAAATTTTACCACTTGTTGTTGGATTTATAGCTGCATTCACCGCTGGCCTTCTTGCTTGTAAATGGATGATAAACATCGTTCGTAAAGGTAAATTAATTTATTTAGCAATTTATTGCGCCGTTATTGGTCTAATTGCTATCTTTGCCGCCTAATTTTCGACTGGTAATTAATTTTATAATTTTCTGGTTTTAAGCGAATACATGACTCAATCGTTAAAAGAATTCGATTTTATTTCTGGTGAAGTTTTACTTTTCGACAAAGAACTCGATTGGACTTCGTTCGATGTAGTTAATCGTATTCGTTATGTGATTTGCAAAAAACTTGGTATTAAAAAACTGAAAGTAGGACACGCAGGAACGCTTGACCCAAAAGCAACTGGGCTCGTAGTTTTATGTACTGGAAAATTTACAAAGAAAATTGAATCTATTCAGGCCGAAGAAAAAGAATACATTGCAACTATTAAATTAGGAGCAATAACTCCCTCGTACGATTTGGAATCGGAAGAAAGCGAAACCTTTCCTACCGATCATATAACGTTGGAATTGATAAAAGAAAAAATAAAGCTTTTTATCGGCGAAATTGATCAAGTACCTCCCATTTTCTCCGCAGTTAAGGTCAACGGGAAAAGAGCTTTCAGCTATGCGCGTGAAGGACAAGAAATTGAATTGAAATCGAGAAAAATTAAAATATTCGAGATAGAAATTAAACAATTTGAAGACTCTGAACTTATTTTAAGAGTTCGATGTGGAAAAGGGACTTATATTCGATCGTTGGCCCGAGACCTTGGCAAAAGCCTCGATAGCGGTGCTTACCTTGTTGGTTTACGTCGTACAAGAATTGGTGACCAACACGTCGATCAAGCATGGACTGTTGAAAAATTTGAAAATAATTTGGCATTAATGTAACCATTTGCCTTTTTTGCCGTAAAAGGCGACTCAGTATCCATACTGAAAAGAAAATACAAATAATGAAACAAGCAGAAATATAAAATGTTATTAAAAATTGTTTCATTTATTACGTTATAAAACAGACAACTATTATAAGATGAAGTTATCAAAGTTTAAATTCGATTTACCTGAAGATTTAGTTGCAATGCACCCATCATACCACCGTGATGAAAGTCGTTTGATGGTATTAAACAAAGCAACACGTGAAATTGAACACAAAACATTTAAAGACATCATTGACTATTTCGACAATGGCGATGTGATGATTTTTAACGACACCAAAGTTTTTCCAGCCAGATTGTTTGGGAACAAAGAAAAAACAGGTGCCGAAATTGAAGTGTTTTTATTGCGCGAACTAAACCGTGAACAACGCCTTTGGGATGTATTGGTTGATCCTGCACGTAAAATCAGAATTGGCAATAAACTTTACTTTGGAGAAGACGATTTATTAGTTGCCGAAGTAATTGACAATACAACATCGAGAGGACGTACACTTCGATTCCTATTCGATGGACCTTATGAAGAGTTTAAAGAAACCCTATTTAGCTTAGGCGAAACTCCTCTTCCAAAATTCATTGAGCGACCCGTTGAACCAGAAGACAAAGAACGTTATCAAACTATTTTCGCCAAAAACGAAGGTGCTGTTGCTGCTCCAACTGCTGGATTACACTTCAGTCGTGAATTGTTGAAACGTTTAGAAATTGTAGGTTCTGAATTTGCTTATGTAACGCTACATGTTGGCCTAGGTAATTTCCGTAGTGTTGACGTTGAAGATTTAACCAAACACAAAATGGACTCGGAACAGATTTGGATTCCAGAAGAAGCTTGTGGAATTATAAATTCAGCGAAAGAGAAAAAAAAGAACGTTTGTGCTGTTGGAACTACTGTTATGCGTACACTCGAGAGTTCTGTTTCAACAACAGGCATGGTTAAACCATTCGAAGGATGGACCAATAAATTTATTTTCCCTCCTTACGAATTTAATGTCGCCAATCGTATGATTTCAAACTTCCACTTACCTTTATCAACATTATTGATGATGGTTGCTGGATTTGCAGGTTACGATTTTTTAATGGAAGCTTACCAAGTTGCGATTAAAGAAAAATACCGTTTTGGAACTTACGGTGACGCAATGCTTATTATCTAAAATCAATAGATTTTGAGATTTGAGTAATGAGACGCAATGTAAGTCACTAGATATTAGCGAGTTAAATAAACAACTACTATTTTTTTAATTGCCTTATTATCAGTGCATTGCAAATGCTTACCGGACTATTACAAAAAAAGATATACGATATATTCAAGAGGGGGCAATTTGCTCCCTCTTTTATTTCTTAGACTTTAGCAATAGTGATTTAACAGCTATGATTTCTCCGTCAATTTTTGAGGTCATGGTCCAAACGCCCAATTTATCATCTAAAGGAGCCCAAATACAATCTCCAAGAAAAAATTCGTAATTGTTGCTGTTAATAATTACCTGCCCAGTAAATGAATCCATTACTTTCCCATCTTCGCCTTTAAATGCAGGATGATCAATTCTAAAATCGTTCCTTTTCCCTTTTGCTTTCTTTATACGAAGAACATAACCAAATTCAGTCCCCAATTCGGATTCAATCTCATTCGTAATATTAATAAGCTTTGGTATAGAGCTACTTTCTCTATCCCATTGCGAATATTCGCCATAACTATAAAGCTCAACTTCAATCTTCTTTTTTGCCATACAATACAAAAGTAACTATTGTGACGAAAAAGCTAAAGTTGCAATGCTAACTTTTACATCTTTCCCCTTTAGTAATGCAAATGCACAGGCTTCAAGGGTTGCTCCGGTTGTAACAATGTCATCAATTAAAAGCAGATGCTTCCCTTCAAATTTATCAATATTCTTCACATCAAATAATTCATTCATATTCTCCCATCGCTCAAACCTACCTTTCTTCGTTTGCGTGTCGTTAAATCGTTTTCGATACAATACATCTTTATCAATTTCTTTTTGAAGAACAGTTGCCACACCCTCGGCAATTGCCAAACTTTGATTGTAGCCTCTTTTCCGTTCCTTTTTTGGATGAAGCGGAACAGGTACAATTAAATCTATATCGCCAAAATAATTCACTTGAATTAATTCAACTGCAAATAACTTACCCAATTCAACACCTATATTTCGTATTCCCTTATATTTCAACTGATGTAATAATTGTTGGTACTTGCTCCCTTTTTGATACAAAAAAAACGCACTCGCTTTTTCAATCTTAATTCTCCCCCAAAAAATATGCTCTATTGGATTATCTTTAACTAAATGAAAATGCGTTCGAGGCAAACCAATATTACATTTACTGCAAATTAAATGCTCTTGTTTAACCAAAACAGAATCACAGCAAATACACAAATTTGGATATATCAGCGACAAAAAATCACCAAGTACCTCAACTAGTTGGACAATTATTTTTTTCATTTTAATTGGATAATAGTTGAGCAAATGTATTTCATTATAAAATATAATATTAGTATAATCTACTGACTTACATATTGTTTTAACGAAGCCTCGGTTTTGAACGATAAAAGAGCATTGCTTTAAATTTTTTCTCAACTCATTAGCACGCTATAGCCCGCCTTTTTTTATCTTCGTACTTAGCATGACACGAAAAAAGAAACATTCAATACCACTTCAATTAATAGAATTGGAAGACATGAGTTTTCACATTTTAATTGAGACCGAATTTCAAAACAATAGAAAAGGAAAATGGGCAATCGATACCGGCGCCTCTAAAACGGTTTTCGACAGTAACGAAACATCGTTATTCCAATTTACAGAATCAAATGAAGATGAAATTCAATCAGCGGGAATAGGCGAAATGCAAATCGAAACTCAAACAGGTATTTTGCCCTTAGTGAAAATTGATTCACTAAAACTAATCGATTGGCCTGTAGCCTTAATTGACTTACAGTACGTTAATAAGCTATACAGCCAATTCACAAACGAAAGTATTATTGGACTTTTAGGAAGCGATTTCTTGGTGAAATACAACGCAGTTATTGATTATAAGAAATTAACCTTATCGTTTACAAGCTAAATCCTATTGCAATGAACTATCGAAAGATATTTAAGTTTATGGTTCTTATTTTAGGGATCTTATTAGCCAACCTTGTTACAATTTGGATCGATAACTACATGCTAAGTTACAAGTGGAAGTACTCACCTCATGTGTTTACTTGGATTGGGATGGCAATTGTTATTGTTATTTACTACCCGTTATTTACACACATTGACAAATGGTCAACCTTAGCTGGAAACAAAGTTCTAAAAGCTGGAAAAAAATTGGCAGGAAGAAGACTGGGCTCCATCATAGCATTTCTTGTTGCACTACTAATACTTTATTTTTTATATGGGTTAGAATGGTTCGAATCCAATGTTTTTACATCTTTCTTCAAATCGCTATAAATTTTTACAAATACATTCCACTTCTTATATTCTCCCTAAAAATATCTGTCTTTACAATATTTCGCACTTTCCTTGTAGAAACAAACAAATACAAAATTATAGTAACCAGATACTAGTCGTAGTATATTTAAAGTACTTTCTTTTAATATATTCGCTGTATATATTCTTGTAAAAAGACATTTAGTGCTATAAAAAAACCCAATAAACATCCCCAAAATGAATAAAAACTATACCCTCTTACTTCTACTAATTGCAATAACAACATACAGTTTTGCGAATAATCATTCAATAAATCGAAAAGATATAACATACAATAAAGCAATCGAATTAAAACAAAAAGCTTTTGCATTAATGCCAACCAACAAAAATTTGCTTAATCTAAAAAGTGCTTCAGCAACAAAGCAAATGTTGGATAACATTTCATACCCCGATGGATCATACAAAGCGTATGCTTACAATGAGGGGGGTCAAATAATTGATTATAAATTTTATGAATATGAAAGTTGGGACGAAACTATTGAACTAAAAGAACAGATTCAAATAGAATACGATGCCAACGGCAATCAAACGCTATTTGTCGATAAATACCTAGATTCATTCGATGGGTTCATTGTTAAATTCAAAGAAGAATCAAGTTATCAAGACAACAATATTCCTCTTGAAGAAATTAGTTGGGAATTTAACGACACAGAAAAAATCTTACAGAAAACAGCAAAAACAGCTTATGAAGTAATTGATGCTACTCATCTAATAGTTTATGGCTATGGATGGTATGACACAAATGATGAATGGCTCCTAAGTAGAAAAGATGAAATTAAATATTCAGACTTTGAGCACCCTCTTTTGGTGAAATCATACGAATACGACAGAGGTTCTGACACTTATTATATTGTAGCAGAATTAGAATTCACTTATAATGCCAACGGAATGGAAACTGAAATGATTTCGAAATATGTTTCAGAAGAAACCGGAGAACTCGTATTAGCATCTACTATAACAACTAGCTACAACGAAGATGGGAACATAACAAATAGAGCCGAAAAGGGGCCATACATGGGAGAAGAAATTGTGGCTTACGAACAAGTATATACCTACGAAAACAAACTTCTTATAAAAGAAGAATATAATGGAGCATTTGGAAGCTACTTTTCTGAATATAGCTATTCCGATGGAAAGCTATCTGAATCGAAAGACTTTTATGAAGAATACAACGACGATTGGGAATCCATTGGCTTCTCAATGCAATACAAAGATCAATTTTTTTACAACAGTATAACTATCGATGATTTGGTTTATCCGATTAACCTCGAAACCTACTATTCGTCCTTCTCTGATTTTATCGATCCGTTCTATTTCAACAATGGCGCACTGGATTATACTATTTGTTCAAGTTGGGATTACGTTACAGAAACAGTAGCTGAAAAATACAGAGGAATTTATAACTATTCCGATTTTAAAGCAGGCATACAAGAAACGGGTGTTAATGGACCACTTAAAGCAGCTTTAAAACTAGGTCCAAATCCATGTTCAGAAACACTAAATATTTCTTTATCTGAAAAAGAATCTGCCTTAATCTCTATTTTTAATACCGAAGGAAAAACAATACATCAAGCCACCGTTAATGGAAATTATTCAATAAATACAACGAATTGGAAAAATGGAATTTACTTCATCCTATCTAACTCACATACCTACAAAATACTTAAGCATTAAAAAACACAAATTATCTAGATATAAAGGCATTCGGGAAACTGGGTGCCTTTTTTGTTGAAAAAAGTCGTTAAATGAATAAACCAATTTTTCATCGCCCTGTTTAAAAAATTATCTTTGTTTCAACTCAATTTTGAATTCTACAATTTATGACCACAGCCAAGAAAAAGTACGTTGAAACTCCTTTAATGAAGCAATACTATGCCATTAAAGAAAAGCACCCCGATGCTTTGTTGCTTTTTCGTGTAGGTGACTTTTACGAAACCTTTGGAGAGGATGCAATTAAAACATCAGAAATAGCAGGAATAACACTTACAAAAAGAGCTAATGGGGCAGCAAGTTTTGTAGAATTAGCCGGTTTTCCTCATCATGCACTTGATACCTATTTGCCTAAGTTAGTTCGTGCGGGTCAACGAGTTGCTATTTGCGAACAGTTGGAAGATCCAAAAATGACCAAGAAAATTGTAAAACGTGGAATTACCGAAATGGTTACTCCAGGTGTTTCTATCAACGACAATATTCTTAATCATAGAGAAAACAATTTTTTAGCCTCGGTTCATTTCGACAAAAAAATGGCAGGCGTAGCATTTCTCGACATTTCAACCGGAGAGTTCTTAACCGCCGAAGGTACCTTTGAGTACATCGATAAATTACTGAATTCATTTCAACCCAAATAAGTACTTTTTCAAAGAGGAACAGACGAAGGTTTCAACACCCACTTTGGACATAAATTTTACACTTTTGCGCTTGACGATTGGGTGTATACGAACGATGCCGCCAACGATAGGTTGAATCAACATTTTGAGGTAAAATCCTTAAAGGGATTTGGTGTACACCGCATGGAATATGGCGTTATGGCTGCTGGTGCAATTTTGCATTATCTAGACATTACCCAACATCATCACATCAAGCACGTTTCAAATTTAGCCCGAATTGAAGAAGATCGTTTTGTATGGCTAGACAGATTTACAATCAGAAATCTTGAGCTGATTACCCCATTAAACGAAGGTGGAAAAACACTTGTTAGTGTCTTAGACAAAACCCATACGCCAATGGGAGCACGCATGCTACGTAGATGGATAGCTTTTCCGCTTAAAAACGTACAAGCCATTACTAACCGACTTGAAGCTGTTGAATGTTTTTTAAATTTGCCAGACTTAAAAGATCAGGTAGAAGCATATATTAGGGAGCTAGGCGACTTAGAACGTATAATTTCTAAAGTTGCTGTGCAGCGAATAAACCCTCGCGAAGTAGTGCAACTAAAATTGGCATTAAAGGCTATTGTTCCCATTAAGCAGCTTTGTGCACAATCGGGAAATAAAACATTGGAAGCCTATGCCGATCAATTAAACCCTTGTGTTAAAATTGCTGACCGTATAGAATTAGAAGTATACCCCGACCCTCCGAACCAAATAAATAAAGGAAATACCATTGCCAAAGGTGTTAATGCCGAGTTGGATGAATTGCGCTCTATAAAATCGGAAGGAAAGAATTTCCTACTGAAAATGCAAGAACGCGAAATTGCCGAAACAGGTATTACTTCGCTCAAAATAGCCTTCAACAATGTTTTTGGATACTACATTGAGGTAAGAAACACCCACAAAGACAAAGTACCCGAGACATGGATTAGAAAACAAACACTGGTTAGCGCCGAACGATATATTACCGAAGAGCTTAAAGAATACGAATCGAAAATATTAGGTGCACAAGAAAAAATACTACATATAGAGAGCAAACTATACAACGATTTGGTTTTAGCACTTACTGAATACATTCAGTCTATTCAATTAAATGCGAATGTTCTTTCTCAAATTGATTGTCTACTTTCTTTCTGCACTATTTCAGCTGATAATGAATACGTAAAACCTGTCGTAAACGAAAGCAATTCAATCAACATTGTAGAAGGTCGTCATCCGGTAATTGAACAACAAATGCCAATTGGCGAAAGCTACATTTCCAACAATGTGAGTCTCGACAAAGACGAACAACAGATAATTATTATTACCGGGCCAAATATGTCTGGTAAATCTGCCTTATTACGCCAAACAGCGCTCATTGTACTTATGGCACAGATCGGATGTTTTATTCCGGCTAAGAGTGCTGAAATTGGCTATGTCGACAAAATATTCACCCGTGTTGGTGCATCCGATAATATTTCCTTAGGAGAATCAACCTTTATGGTTGAAATGAACGAAGCAGCAAGTATCCTGAATAATCTTTCAGACCGAAGTCTTATATTGCTAGATGAACTTGGACGTGGAACAAGTACTTACGATGGTATTTCAATTGCTTGGTCGATTGTTGAGTATATTCACGAACATCCAAAATCGAAAGCAAAAACACATTTTGCAACCCACTACCACGAACTAAATGAAATGGAACACTCTTTTAACCGGGTGAAGAACTACAACGTTACCGTAAAAGAAATTGATAATAAGGTAATATTCTTGCGTAAATTGGTCAAAGGAGGCAGTAATCATAGCTTTGGTATACATGTAGCACGCATGGCAGGCATGCCAAAAAGCTTAGTTAAGCGTTCTGAAGAAATTTTAGAACAATTGGAAAATACGCACAGAAAAGATTCACTTTCGAAACCATTAGAATCAATTAGCACTGAACGCGAAGGAGTACAAATGAGCTTCTTCCAACTGGACGACCCTATCCTAAAGCAAATTAGGGATGAAATATCGAGCCTCGACATCAACAACCTAACTCCTTTAGAAGCCTTGAATAAGCTAAATGAGATTAAAAAAATATCGGGTTTGAGAGACAAAACGTAATGGTAATATTTAAAATATTTCATTTTTTTTTGCAATATTATTGCCGACATTTTTCGTGTCTGAAAAAATGTTTTATATTTGCATCCGCTTAAACGCACTACGTTCTAATTA
>JAQIBQ010000450.1 GCA_027859005.1 Prolixibacteraceae bacterium
ACCTTGTTGATTTAATAATGGTAGATTAGTGGCTATGGAATACTGTAATGAATTGAACTTATTTAAGTCTATTCATATTAAATCAAAACTTTAGATTTTTAATATTTCTCCTAAATATGAAATGGTTTATAACCCGTATAAGTGTTGTTTTACTAATAGTAGTAGCCCTTCCTCTTGGTTATTTCTTCATAAAAGAAGCATCAACCTTAACAGAGAACGAAGTGATTGTTCAGCGGGTTTTTGATAAACAATTGGAAACAATTCTTTTTACTGTAAATCAAAATTCTGAGAATATTATTAATGCTTGGATTAATCAAATTGATATACCAGCAAATTATAAAGGTGAAATTATTCAGAAAGTTACAAATCGATTATTAGAAAATAATAAAGCTATTAAAAAAATTATTTTTTACGATGTAAATTCTTTTTCAAGTATAGTTGCTTATAGTCAAAATCAACTACAAAGTTCACAATTATCTTTACCGTCAGAATCTCTGATTAACAAATTAACAGAATTTTCAAAGAATAACTATCAACGTATCGAGGCTGTTCGAAATAATGAATATACCACTCTTTATTTTCTATTAAAATCAGATGAAAACCCAGTTGTTGGAATAATTTGTATCCATTCAAAAACATTCATTGACTACAACTTAAATCCTGGTATTCAACAAATTTCTCAAGATCGATTTAACATTTCGATACTCGATACAATTCAAAACACTTCTCAATTTAAATCCGATACAATTACCACTCAAACAGACAATGTTCACAAACAAAATTTGTGGTATATTCCCGGTTATCAAATTAGCATCGAGTTACAATCGGCCACAATAAATGAATTAGTTGCGCAACGTTCACAGCTCGATAATTACATTTTTATCGGACTCTTATTAGTCGTTTTAATAGGAATTACAATTGTAATAATTACGATTAGAAAAGAAGTTAAAGTTGCTGAAATGAAATCAGAATTTGTTTCAAATGTTTCTCATGAGATTCGAACACCATTAGCTTTAATTAGCATGTATGCCGAAACCCTTTTATTGAAACGCGTTAAAAATGAAAAAAAAGTTGATGAGTATTTAAATATTATACACTTAGAAACTACTCGATTAACAGCAATGGTAAATCGGATTTTGAGCTTTTCTAAAATGGAGAAAAGAAAACGCATCTACCAATTCAACGAAATTGATTTAAACGAACTTATCAATACCGTTGTAAGTACTTTTGAACCTCATTTTAAAGCCAATAATCTAATTTTGAATCTAGAGTTAAGTCAAATTTCTAAAGTCAGTGCCGATAAAGATGCTGTAATTGAAGCATTAATAAATCTAATTGAAAATTCAATTAAGTATGGGCAATCAGATAACAAAACACTTACAATTCGTACATTTGAAAAGACCAATACTATTACGGTCGAAATTGAAGATAACGGCATTGGAATTTCAAAAAAACATGTGAAGCATATATTTGATAAATTTTATAGAATTACTGAAGGAAATATTGCACACAAAGCAAAAGGATCGGGTATAGGATTAAATATTGTACAACAAATAATGAAGTCTCACGAAGGTACCGTGAAAGTCAAAAGCGAGTTGGGAAAAGGAAGTTGTTTCAGCCTCTCGTTTAAAAATAATACGAATAGCCATGGTTAAACTATTAGTTGTTGAAGACGAACCAGCTATGTTAGCAGGTTTAGTTGATAATTTGGAATTTGAAGGTTATGAAGTTGATTCGGCTTCTGATGGCAAAAAGGGTTTGGCTAAAATTGAAACCGAGAATTATGACTTAGTTCTTCTTGATGTAATGTTGCCTATCATTTCTGGTTTCGATATACTAAAGCACATTCGTAAAAAAGGTATTCAAAACCCTATAATTCTTCTTACTGCAAAGGGCGAAGAAATGGATAAAGTGCGTGGACTAGAACTCGGTGCCGACGATTATATTACAAAACCTTTTAGCTTACGAGAACTCTTGGCTCGTGTAAAAGTAATTCTTAGACGTACTTTGGCTGCTGAGCAAATAGGTATTGATTCAAAAAATATCCAAATAGGTAGGTTAATCGTTAATTTCGAAAGCCTTGAAGCAACTGAAAACGATTCCTTAATTAAGCTGTCTCACAAAGAGTTCGAGATTTTAAAATACATGGTTAAAAAAGTAAACCAAATAGTTACTCGGGATAATTTATTAGATGCTGTTTGGGGCGACGATTACCAACCAACTTCACGAACTGTCGATAATTTTATCTTACACCTGAGACAAAAAATCGATTCCAAAGAATCAAATCACATTGTAACTGTTCATGGAATAGGCTACAAGTTAATACTCTAAATGCAATTTACGTTTGTGACAATTTGTGACATTAATTGATAATTGGTTACATAAATCTGACTTCCTTGTTATAGTAAGGTAATAAGTTTGTAATGTGAAAAAAGCAATTATTTATCTAGTCATGAAACAAACCAAAATAGCGATGAAAACACAAACTCAATTTTTTGGTACGTTTCAAGTGAAACCTTTTAAAAATTAATCACATGAAAACACTTAAATTTTTAGCCATTTTAGTCGTTCTTACAGCAATAGCCACTGTAACAACAGCAAACACTTACATCGAAACGAACTATGTAGTAACTTCAAGCTACGATCTACCAACAACCATTAAAAAAATGGTGAAAGCTGACTTTGTTAATACCAATAACTATTTTCATCAAAACAACATTTATAGTATGAAAGAAGAGGTTATGCTTTTTTTAAAGGTTAATGATAAGAACGAATTAGAAGTAATAAAAACAGTGTCTGAAAGTGAATCAGCTTCGGAATACCTTCATTTATTACTCGATAATTCGAAATTAGATGTTGAAAATGTACTTATAAATAAAGTATTCAGGTTAAAGGTTAAAATTGATTACAGAACTTAATGAAATTAGGGATAGAATATAGTAATGTATTCTATCCCTTTTTGAAGTTTAACCGTATTAAATTTTAACAAGAATCAATTCCGTCATTGCAATTAAAAGTAAAATATATACCAATGAAAACTAAAATCATACTCATAGCTATTATAGCATTTTTAATGCTTCACTGTTCAAGCGAAGCATCTAATTGGAGTAGAATCTCCGACTTAGAAGGTTGGTGGCATTTTACCGTTGGTGACGACGAAAATTGGGCAAAGCAAAATGTAGACGTTACCGATTGGGACAAAATAATTGCACCCCGAAATTGGGACGATTATTATTCATCATACAACGGATACGGTTGGTATAGGAAAACATTCGATATCAATTGGATGCCAGAAGAGGGAGAAGTTGCCTTATTTCTTGGTTATGTTGACGATGTTGACGAAGTTTTCATAAACGGAGTAAAAGTAGGTCAAACAGGTAGTTTTTTGCCAAATTTTAAAACTGCTTATGGTGATGAGCGAAAGTATTATTTGCCCATCGATTTATTGAAAAAAGAAGACAATGTTATCGCCGTTCGGGTTTATGATGCAGGTGGTCCAGGTGGAATTTTAAGAGGGAACAAGATTGGAATTTATCACGATAATGATTACAGCTTGCTTTCCGTTGATATGAGCGGAAGTTGGAAGTTCTCGATTCACCGTGAAAGGGGTTTTTATGATGTTGATTTCGACGATTCTGCTTGGAATCGCATTAATGTACCCGGAACCTGGGAGAGTCAAGGCTACCCCGGTCACGACGGCTATGCATATTATAGAACTGAGTTTACAATTCCTAAAAAACTTGAAAATGAGAGTTTGTATTTAGTATTAGGAAAAATTGACGATTTTGATAAAGTTTATCTTAATGGTGAAGCATTTGCACGTACTGAATACCTCGACAAATACAGCCGTTACCGAAAATACAATAGCTGGCAATTGTATAGAGTATATCCAATACCAGCGAATAAATTTAAAAATATAAATGTAATTGCAGTTGAAGTTAAAGACGAACAGCTGGGAGGTGGTATTTACGAAGGTCCAATTGGAATAATGACCAAACGAGATGCGGAGGTAATTTTAGAAAGA
>JAQIBQ010000051.1 GCA_027859005.1 Prolixibacteraceae bacterium
AAATCATAGACCTTTATTATCTAATTAATGGTTAAAACCCTGCAATTTGCTTCCAGCGATTTTCAATTCATTGCAGCTACTTTCAGTTTCTATAAACTTTTGTTTTCATTGACCGAAGAGTGAAAGGTGTGTTGAATGCTTTTTCCGTCTTCTGACTTCCGTCTTCGGTCCATTTCTCAATTTGCTTTATCGAATTCCATTCGATTTTTAAACCTATGTATTTCCAATGCATAGTGGTTTAGTTTCTTTCAATATTTTATAAATGTAATCCATGTCGAGATGCTTTCTCAAGTGTTGTGCCAGTTTGTTAAACTGTTCTTCTTTAAATTTTGGATAATCGAATGCTGAATTTTCTATTAAGCCACCATTGCTTTTAATCAAGTCGTTAACAATGTTTTGATTGCCGAAAAAGCCATGAATGTAGGTTCCCCAACATTTATCCGACAAGTAAAATCCATCATCTCCTTTGCCTTTAATTCTACAAAGAGGAGCTCTTTTTTCGAAGGTGGTTTCGCCCATGTGAATCTCGTAACCCTTGCAAATATTTTCAGCTTTCTTGAATGAAAATGTACATTGTTCAGTGGTTTTCTGCTCGGTTAAAGTGGTGTGAATGGGGAAAATGCCAAGTCCCGGAACGGATGATATTTCACCTTCAACGCCTAGTGGATCGTTAACCGAAATGCCCATCATCTGGTAGCCTCCACAAATGCCGTAAACACCTTTACCATTCTCTTTAGCCTGAAGAATTACTTTTGCCAATCCAAAATCACGTAAGTGTTTCAAATCGGAGATGGTATTTTTCGATCCGGGAATAATAATAACGTCGGCCTTTGCCAATTCCTCGGCGTTGGCAGTGTAAAACAAGTGCACACCAGGCTGTCTTTCTAGTGCATTAAAATCGGTGAAATTCGACATGTGTCGAAGTAAAACAACGGCAATGTTCAATGAGTTTTCAGCCTTTTGTTTCTGTTTGATATCAATCACTACCGAATCTTCATCTTCAATAAAAATATCGTTGAAGTATGGAATCACGCCAACAACAGGAGTTTTCGTTAATTCTTCAATCTGTTTCACACCATCTTCAAAAAGAGCGATGTCGCCCCTAAATTTGTTGATGATGATGCCTTTGATAAGTTTGCGTTCTTTTGGTGGAAGCAATTCAAGTGTTCCATAAACACTGCCAAACACTCCGCCACGGTCTATGTCAGCAATGAGGTATACATCGGCACCAGTAGCTAAAGCAACGCGCATGTTTACAATGTCGCGATCGCGCAGGTTCATTTCTGAAATACTTCCGGCACCTTCAATCACTATCGGATTGTATTTTTCAGCCAAACGTTTGTAGGCTGAAATAGCTTCATCAAAAAGCCAATCTCTATCTGTTTTGTTGAAGTAATTCAGGGCACTTTTGTTCCCAATGGGTTTGCCGTTTAAAACCACTTGCGAGCTGGTGTGGCTTGTTGGTTTAAGCAGAATGGGATTCATGTCGGCACTGCATGGAATTCCACAAGCGTCGGCCTGAACTGCTTGTGCCCGCCCAAGTTCCAATCCATCGACCGAAACAAAACTATTCAACGACATATTTTGTGCCTTAAATGGGGCAGGAATGTAGCCGTCTTGTTTCAGTATACGGCAAACCCCTGCATTGATAATGCTTTTGCCTACATCGGAGCCGGTACCTACAAACATGATGGGTTTTAAATATTGAGTCATTGGATTAATGGAGTGTTGGGATGATTGGATTTTTACTTAAGTTCAAATGAATCACTTCACCGTATTCTATTTTTCGGTCAAAAACTTTTTCTGGCTTAATGCCTTCAATAGCAACTAGAAATGCACGAATAGGACCGCCATGGGTTACAATGCAAACCTTCGAATGGTTTTTCATTTTCAAATCATCAAGGAAACTTTTAATTCGTATAAGCATATCGTTGTACGATTCGCCATTTGGGCATTTCACATTAATGTAATCGTCGAACCACTGTTTTGCTTCAGACGTATGATCAATCTCGTTCCAGTATTTTTCTTCCCAATCTCCAAAATTCAGTTCTTTTAAACGGTCGTCTAAAATTAACTCGGAAGAAATTTTTTCAGCCAAGATTTTGCAACGCGAAAGCGGGCTTGAATAAACCGCATCATATTTTCCTTTCAGTTGAGTTAAAATCTGAATTGCTTCTTCATCAAAACCAGCATTCAATTTCACATCGGTTTGACCATATATCATTCCTGCGGGAACGTGTACACTCGTATGTCGAATTAAGGTTATTTCGGTCATTTATTTAAAAGTCATTGGTGATTTCCCGATAAATCGGGACTTCGCTACGCTGCGAGTCAACAGTCATTGGTCAATAGT
>JAQIBQ010000009.1 GCA_027859005.1 Prolixibacteraceae bacterium
TACATTTTTATATTTGTTGCATTTGCCTTTATGGCTTGCGAAAAAACAATATTTGTTGGTGGCACAGTTACCGACTATCAATCGGGAGATAGTATAGAAGGGATTGAAATGGGGTTGTATATGGCAAAACCAGAATTCGATTATGAGGATAAAAAATGGAGTGATTTGGAGCTTATTGTAACTGCCACAAGCAATAGCGAGGGCTTTTTTTCTATGGAAATTGACGAGGATATGGACTTGAGTCATAATGTTTTTTACTATCCCCTCCCTCCTACAGATACTTTGTTGGTAAATGCAAAATACACCACGTGGGCTACTGGTAATTTCTTTCAAGTTAGAAATGGCATTGATTATGTCTTTAAATTAAATAGACCTACTCTAGTTCAGTTTGATATGATAAATTTCGAAGAGAATGAAATCAATATTAAAAGCACTGATGGATTTAATAAATCTTTTGGCTTAAAAGGTGAAATCATGTGTTTTGCAGAACTATTGGCCGGGAATGAATACAAGTTTGATTTTTATGAGGTAATTGAAAGTAATCGAGAAACAATGGAATACCTTGGAAGCACCAGCCGCTATATAAAAACCCAATTGCCCGAAGATAGCGATAAAGTAGATTGGCTTATGCCTTGGCAGATCATCGAAATTGATTTTAACACCCTTGAGAAATAATGAATAGAATAATTATAAATTTTGTATTAGTTGCAATTGTTCTTGCCTTTGTGGCTTGCGAACAAACAATATTTGTTGGTGGAACAGCAACAGACTTTCAATCAGGAGATAGTATTGAAGGACTTGAAATGGGGCTTACTGCTGCAAAAGCATGATTCGATTACGAAGACAAAAAGTGGAGCGA
This sequence comes from Prolixibacteraceae bacterium, assembly GCA_027859005.1. GTDB lineage: Bacteria > Bacteroidota > Bacteroidia > Bacteroidales > Prolixibacteraceae > Roseimarinus. The sequence goes on from JAQIBQ010000009.1 coordinate 860, forward strand.
TCTGGAGCTTATTGCAAGTGCCACAAGCAATAGCGAGGGTTTTTTTTCTATGGAAATTGATGAAGATATGGACTTGAGTCATCATGTATTTTACTTCCCGCTTCCACCTATCGATACCTTGTCTGCAAATGCGAAATACAAATATTCAACTTCATATGATTCTGATTTTATGAGTCTTGACTATAGTGCATCGGGAGAGTTTAGATTAGGAAGGTCCTCTAATGTTTGGGTTAAACTTATAAATTTTACTCAGGAAGAAATTAAAATGCAATTTGCTGATGGATTTGTTTCCTTTTTTAGCGGCAATAATTATTCAGAATACTTATACTTTAATAAAATACTATCTGGACAAAATCATAAACTTGATTTTTATGAGATTATATACGTTAACTCTGAAACCTATGAGAAAGAATTGGAATACCTTGGAAGCACAAGTAGGTTTATTAAGACTCAACTGCCAGATGATAGTGACAAGGTAGAATGGTTCATGCCCTTGCAAACAATAGAAATTGACTTCAATACCCTTGAAAAATAATGAATAGAATACTGATCCTTCTTTTACTATCCATTTTACACTTTAATTCAAATGAGGCATTCGCACAACAAGGCAGATTTGCTGGATATGCTGTAGATGCTTCAAGCAATGAAAAACTTATTGGGGCAACCATTTATGACCTCAATACCAACCGTGGTGTTATTACTAACGAATATGGCTTTTTTTCGTTGCAAACACAAAATGAGTACAAATGCAGAATATCGTTTGTAGGTTATTCCTCAAGAATACTTGAGGGCAAGCTTATAGGCGATACCATTTTGACCGTTGAAATGGTGAAAGGACTGGAAATTGAAGAAGTTGTTGTAACTGCCGATCGGAAAAGAACCTTTGATGATGGGCTGTCAACCATGAAACTCAACCCAGACATGATAAAAAGTTTACCCGCTTTATTTGGCGAAAGCGATGTGCTTAAGGCAATTCAGTTGCAACCGGGCACACAACCCGGCCGAGAGGGAACTTCGGGGTTTTCGGTACGGGGCGGCAGTAACGATCAGAACCTATTTCTGCTCGATGGCATTCCGGTTTACAACGTAAACCATTTGTTTGGCTTCTTTTCGGTGTTTAGTCCCTATGCTATTAACAGTGCAACCTATATTAAAGGAGCTATGCCCGCACGTTACGGAGGCAGGCTATCGTCTGTAGTGGATCTTCGTTTAAAAGAAGGCAACAACGAAAAACTGCATGGACAAATCACTGCTGGTTTAATTGCTTCCAGCATTGCGCTTGATGGCCCAATTATAAAGGATAAATGCAGCTTTATTATCACTGCCCGCCGCACTTACTTTGATATCTTTAGTAGACCCATAAGTTTAATAATAACTGATAATGAAGCAGGCTATTATTTTCAGGATTTCACTTTCAAAACGAACTATACAATCAATAAAAGAAACAGTTTATACCTGAGTTTCTATGGAGGTAACGACAAGGCATTTATGAACTATTCGGAAAAGGATACTCTTGGTACATACAAATCAAAATACAGCTTGGGTTGGGGGAACAAAATATTGGCTTTTAGATGGAACAGCATTCTCGGTAAATCACTTTTTTCAAACACCACTTTGTATTACTCCAATTATAGTTACAACTCTGGATATAGGGAGGAAGAGCGTAACACAAAACCAGATAGCTTATTACAACTCCGTGAGCTTAATTTTTTCAACAATGTTACTGATATTGGACTCAAATGGGATCTTGATTATTACGCACTTAGTAATCTACATCTGAAAACGGGTATTGATATCATCAATCATAACTATTTGCCGGGTGCCAGCAATGCTGTCGATTTTAATGAATCATCAGATCTTCGATCTGAATATGGGCGCAAAATCAGGAATATCGAACTTTCAGCGTATGCAGAAGCCGATTACACCCCTGTGCCAAAATTGAACTTTAATGTAGGAGTTAGAAGTACAAGTTCTTTTTTGAGTGGGTACAGCCAGCCTATTCTACAGCCTCGCTTGTTGGCTAAATACTTTGTGAATGATAAACTTTCCTTTTCAGCATCATACGATGTGAATGTACAATATGTGCATATGGTTTCTAATTCAAAATACACTGCACCTACAGATTTATGGCTACCTGTAATGGATGGAATACCACCCCAACGTTCTACGCAATTTACTGTTGGAGGCAACTACCAATTAGCAAAGGGTGTATTTTTGGGATTCGATGTATACAAGAAGGACTTGAGTAATTTACTGGAATTCAAACCAACAGAGATTATAGATCATACTGTAAGCAATTGGACTGATGTTACCTTAACTGGAAAAGGAGAAGCAAAGGGTGTGGAACTGATGTTGGAAAAAAGAACGGGTAATTTAACGGGTTGGATTGCTTACACTCTTGCTAAATCAGACCGTGAATTTAAGGGAATTAACAATGGCAAATTATTTCCGTTTCGCTACGATCGTAGACACAACATTTCGGTGGTGGCATCATACAATTTCAATAAGAACAAAAAAATTACAGCCTCGTGGGTATATAATTCTGGCTATTATCTCACGCTGAACTACAACTCATATGTTGTTAACATTAACAACTACCAAGAAGAAATCAATAATTATTCAGAACGGAATAATTTCCTTACCCCCTCTTACCATAGGCTAGACCTTTCGTATAGCTCATCAAAAGTGAAGGAAAAAGGAGTTCGAACATGGACTTTTGGCTTATACAATAGTTACAATCGAATTAATCCTTTCTCATTTTATTACACAGAGCCACAAGATCCTGGACCCAATGGTGATGATTCCAATAAAACATTTGAGCGAAAATTTGTAATGAGTGGCATGTTTCCTATAATACCTTCGGTGAGTTATTCCTTTAAATTCTAGTACTTTAAAAGACACTAAATTAGAAATTACAATTAAAATGGTAATCATCTGCCCCTTCGTTACAAACGAGGCGGCTATTCCTTGCTCGTCTATGACGAGATTATCCTAGTAGAATTGATTGTCATTTTTATCCATTCATTTGCATTCAAATGAAATGCGATATGAACGTATTAATTACATTCATGAATATTAAGCAAAATCATTCGTGGTCAAAAATGCAGAAAATTATCTGATGAGTTCTGCCTGCAACTACGCATCCTTAAATAG
>JAQIBQ010000020.1 GCA_027859005.1 Prolixibacteraceae bacterium
CTCCATCATGGTCAATTTTTTCAATTGACGGACAAAAAATTACAGAAGGTAAATCGAATACCATTAACGGAGAATCATTAAAAAAAGGCACCTATATTTTAAAGGTTGCTGAACACAGCTATAAAATAGTAAAGTAATTAGACTTAAATATGAATACAAAACAGGCTATTCTTGACCAACTAATTTCAATCCTTTCGAATAAGGCTGAAGTTCTCGTTGATTCAATAAGTTCGTCTAAAGAATCAAGAAATAACGACACAAAAAGCAGTGCTGGTGATAAGTTTGAAACTGGCCGTGAAATGATTCAAGCAGAAATTAACAAGAATGAAGTTTTATTAAGCAAAAGCATCCGTCAAATAGATGATCTAAAGAAAATAGAAACCAACAATAGTAATTCCATTGTTGGATTTGGTTCTTTAGTTATTACGAATACGGGTAATTATTTACTATCAATTGCAATGGGGAAAATAAAATTGAATGATGCCGATTACTACGCTATTTCACTTGCCTCTCCTATTGGAATAATTTTAAACAATCATAAAGTAGGCGACAAGCTACTTTTCAACAAGCGAGAACTTGAAATCTTAGAAATTTATTAAATTTTTCTTATTCGGAAATAGTATAAGCTTCAAGGAATGCTCCATGCACAATATACAAAACCTCATTATTGATTACAGGATGAGCAAAATGTTCGTTATTTCCCTTCTCAATTTTGAAGGTAGAGATGAGTTCAATCTCGTTCTTATTTAGGCTTTCCAAATTCAGCTCGCCCTGCTAATTATAATAATATAGCATGACATATGCAGCAATAATAAAGCCTAAGCAATTCAACAACAAATCCATTACACCTGTCTTCTTTGACTAAAGTATTGCTGAAACAACCACATCTGTATACATAATCGTTAATCTTCAGAATTCAACCCATCAAATTACCTACGGCAACGTTGTTCCATAACTGGATTATTGTTGATCCATACCTGCTAACTTCTAATGCTACTGCACAGTTTCCATCACCTTCGATGTAATACAAAATATTGTTTTCAAATAACAAGGCATTGGCTATAAATGCCAGATCGTTCAGGTCCACGCCATTCGTATATTCTAGGTGAATTTTGATAACATGAACTAAAAAGAGAACGGGCAATACAAACTTCATCTTGATTTTGGTATATTTCAATTGCTCAAGATAGAATATTTAGCATTCAGTTTAATCAGAAGGAAAGCTTGTTGATCTGTTTTGCCAATTGTTTTTTGCTACTAAAAAGAATCCCTCTATGATTCATAAAAGTTGAATCAGGTCTATTCAAATCTAAATTATCCAAATTATAATCAGATACATGTAAACCCATTTCAGAGAAAATACAAGCTGATGCTGCAAAATCCCACAAACTACCCCCACCTTTTTTTTCTGTAGGAAATTTGAAGTAACAAGCCGGAGCATTTTCAATTACCCAACATGCATTTAATGCTGCACCTCCTGTGTGAATAATATTTAAATGGTTGAGTTTAAAATCAATTGACATTTGTTTCAAACCTTCAATCACTTTTGAGTAATTAGGATGCTTCAAAAAACTACGATCGTGTATAAATGTGAGCTTCCTATTTACTGAAGAATCGAACTTCCATATTTCATTGTTTTTGAACACTCCACGATCTTTAATGGCATGGTAAAGTATATTCTTTAATGGATCGAAAATCACACCTAAAACAGGTATGCCATCTTTTGCAACTAAAGCTATTGAAATTGAATATCCATGTGTAGATTCAATAAAAGACAATGTACCATCCAAGGGATCGACACACCAAAAATAATCGTTCTCAAAACGACTTTTATCGTCAGTCATTTCTTCGGTTAACAAACCAAGTTCAAAGGGCGCCAAGGTAGGTGTCAAATAAGATAAAATGCATTCCTGACTTTTCAAATCGACTTCAGTAAGCACCTGACTTGCTCTGCTAAAACCACCCTCCTTTTTAATAACCTTTATTGTACGTTCAGCGTTTTCAGCTACTATAGCACCCGCCTTTAAAGCTGCATTTATAGCAATTTCAGTTAAATTTTGTATCTGATGCGTAGAGAGTTTCATTCCTTGGTTTATTTTTTCAATTGCAAAATCACTTGCTTTGCCATGCGCTCACTGTAACTGTTAATTTTCCAATGCCCCGGACTCCATCCTTTCAAAAAGCGATGAAAATCGGTCCATGCATATGGATACAACGAACGCCATTCTTCTTCCATTGCATCGAGGTTAATTGAACTATGATTTTGATTTAAAGCATTCCTTAGCGCTGCAAAATATGTATCTAATAATTTAGCTTCATATTTTTCACAATCGTCCTCGTACAAACAACTGCCAACAAAATAGGCTACATCCTTCAGTCCACATCCACCTCCAACATATTGAAAATCTAAGGCAGCCACTTCTAAACCATTTTTCGAAAAACAAAAGTTAGCCAGTTTTGCATCGCCATGTACAAAGGTCTTAAAATTAGCATTGGTAAGTTTCGAATCAATTATCGAAGCTGCATTTTTCAGAGGTATATCCGTCAATTCCTCTAATTCTTCAGGACGAGTATCCAAATGCCAATAGCTTCCAATTTCCCATAAACCTTCGGGGGTTTCATTCAAAAATGTTGCATGAAAATTCGCCAGCCAGTTTAAACAAGCCTCGATTTCGTTCCAGTTTACTGATGATTTTCGAACAGGAAATCCGGCAGCGTCCAAATCTTCAAGCACCATTAACACTTCATCGTCTTTTGATTCCAATGCCAAACAATTTGGAATTCTACAAGTTTCATTACATCGATTACTCCAATGCTTGTACCAAGCAGTTTCTACCTCATACGACTTCAATTTTCTTAGATGCGATAAATCAGTATTCCAGCCTCTTGGATGATTTGTTTCACTTGGGTAACTAACGTGCTTAACAACTATTGTTTTGTACTTACTATCTTTCAAACCATAGCGAACAATACTTCCATAGCCACTCCATAAACTTTGAATGATCTCAATTTCGTACAAGCTAGTTGCACCAGTTGATTGAAGAATTATGTTGTGATACCACTTTCCCATTATTCTATTTTAGATTAAACTGCAAAAATAGAATTCTTATTCATACACAAAGAATTATAAATGTTCAAAAAGCTAAAATTTATATTACTAAATTGTCACGAACATTAACTAAATTTACTTTGTTTAATATCTGTATCACAAACTAAAACTAGCTATGAAAAAATTAATTCCAATTGCATTCGTTTCTTTATTCTCATTTGTATTTCTAAGTTTCACAAATACAACTTCAAAAACACAACAAACTGACAAAATACAAAGTCTGGTTATTGGAGATGATGTTCAAA
>JAQIBQ010000088.1 GCA_027859005.1 Prolixibacteraceae bacterium
GTTCAAACCCCAGAAATTGCTAATCGATCTGAATTTGAAATATATGCCATTTCTGATGCCGCTTTTGATTTAGGGGGTGATTTATATGATTATTTTTTACTAAACGAAAATGAATTAATGTTTGTTGTTGCTGATGTAGCAGGCAAGGGGATACCCGCATCATTATTTATGATTTTCACACATACATTATTGCGATCAATAGCAAAATCGGGATTAGCGGTAAACGAAATCGCAGAAAATCTTAATTCAAAGCTGATTACAGAAAATATTAGCGATTTATTTGTAACTATGTTTTTGGGGATATTAAACCTCAAAACCGGAATAATAACCTATACAAATGCAGCTCATAATTCTCCGTTATTAATTCGACACGATGGTGTGATTGATGAATTGAATGAAACGCATGGTATCCCATTAGGTATTTATCCCAATAGAAACTATCAATCATCAGAAATCCAAATTCATGAAGGTGATCAACTTTTGGTATATACAGATGGTTTAACCGATGCAAAAGACGAAAATGATATGAATTTCACTGTAGATGTATTGAAATATAATTTGATGGGAGCATGGTTTAATACACCTGAAGAAGTTGTAAGAAAAATTAAAGCGGAAGTTGAACGTTTTTGTGGAACAGTTGACCCCGTTGATGATACAACACTATTAATGCTGAAATTCAAAAACGGGGTCAGTGTCTAATATTTAATTATTATTTCTTAGGAAGTATCTTAATGTTTATTTTTTCTTTTTTAGATTCAAAACCAATTGAAATTGTATCACCTTCATTTAGATCTGTTTTAAGAATTGCCTCGGCCATTTCATCTTCCAATAATTTTTGAATGGCACGTTTAAGTGGGCGTGCACCATACTGAGGATCAAACCCTTTCTTAGCAATAAAATCTTTGGCCGATGGGGAAATCTTAAACTTGTAATTAAGATTTTTAACTCGCTCAAACAATCCTTTTAACTCAATATCAATAATTTGATGAATGTCTTTTAGGGTTAATGGATTAAACATAATTACATCATCAATTCTATTTAAAAATTCAGGAGCAAATGCTTTTTTCATTGCTTTATGAACAACAAATGAAGCATGATCTGAATCCGTAGCATCGGTAGGAGTGGAAAAACCTACACCACGTCCAAAATCATTCAATTGTCGAGACCCAATATTTGATGTCATAATAACAATTGTATTTTTAAAATCAACTTTCCTACCCAAACTATCAGTTAATTGACCTTCGTCCATAACTTGCAATAATAAGTGGAAAACATCTGGGTGTGCTTTTTCAATTTCGTCAAGTAAAATAACTGAATAAGGTTTTCGTCTTACTTTCTCAGTAATTTGACCACCTTCTTCATAACCAACATACCCCGGAGGAGCTCCAACTAAACGTGAAACTGCAAATTTTTCCATGTACTCACTCATGTCAATTCGAATAAGCGAATCATTTGAATCAAAGAGGTAAGAAGCTAATACTTTTGCGAGCTGAGTTTTACCAACACCTGTAGGGCCAAGAAATACAAATGATCCGATTGGCTTATTTGGATCTTTCAATCCAGCTCTATTTCGTTGGATTGCTTTAACAATTTTTTCAATAGCTTGATCTTGTCCAATAACTGAACCTCGAAGATCTTTAGCCATATTTAACAATTTCTTGCTTTCTGCTTGAGCAACTCTTTGCACAGGAACTCCCGACATCATTGCAACTACTTCCGCAACTTTATCTTCCGAAACCTGTTCTCTATGGTTTATTAATTCTCGTTCCCAATCTTCTTTTTCTCGTTCAAGTAGTTGTATGAAGTTTTTTTCTTTGTCTCGGAAGGAGGCTGCTAATTCGAAATTTTGACTTTTAACAGCTTGTATTTTTTCTTCTCGAGTAGTTTCAATTTTTTCTTCAAGCTTAATAATAGCTTGAGGTACATTAATATTTGAGATATGAACTCTAGAACCAGATTCATCCAAAGCATCAATTGCTTTATCAGGTAAATGTCGATCAGTAATATAGCGCGATGTCAAATTAACACAAGCAGCTATTGCTTCATCGGTAAAGGTTACATTATGGTGATCTTCGTATCGGCTCTTAATATTATTTAATATCTGAATGGTTTCTTCAATTGATGTTGGTTCAACAATTATTTTCTGGAATCGGCGCTCCAAGGCACCATCTTTTTCTATGTTCTGACGGTATTCGTCTAGCGTAGTTGCTCCAATGCATTGAATATCACCTCTTGCTAATGCTGGTTTTAACATGTTTGCTGCATCTAATGATCCAGTTGCACCACCAGCTCCAACAATGGTATGTATTTCGTCAATAAAAAGAATTACGTTATTCACTTTTGCCAATTCGTTCAAAATGGCTTTCATCCTTTCTTCAAATTGCCCTCTGTATTTTGTACCTGCTACAATTGAAGCTAGATCTAATGAAACAACTCTCTTGTCAAATAAAACCCTTGACACTTTCTTTTCTGTAATGCGAATTGCAAGTCCTTCAGCTATGGCAGATTTACCAACGCCAGGCTCACCAATTAAGATTGGATTGTTTTTCTTTCTGCGACTCAATATTTGAGCTAAGCGCTCAATTTCCTTGTCGCGACCAACAATTGGGTCTAAACTGCCTTCTTCTGCTGCTTGAGTGATATCAATGCCAAAATTATCTAAAACAGGTGTTTCAGATTTACCCGAGGGTGTTTGCTGATTTCCTTGTGCAGGTGGTTTTTGTTGAAAAAAATCATTTGAATCTTCATCACTGTCTCCAGGGAAATCAGACTTTGATTCAATCTGCTTTTTGTTGTATTCTTCTAATTGTGATTTCAAAATATAATAGCTTACGTTGTGTTCTTGTAGTATTCTTGAAATAAGTGAATTGCCATCTTTTAACACGGCCAATAGTAAATGACCAGTATTCATTGTACCTCCACCAAGGGAACGAGCTTCAAGATATACAATTTTCAAGGATTTCTCAGCTTCTTTCAATAACTGAATTGAAGAGTTATTATCTAAGGCTACCTCTTCCTTTATTTCATTTTCTATTTCTTTCTTTAAAGCATACAAATCAATTGCCATATTGTTTAAAAGATCAATAGCAACACCTTCTCCGTCACGTAATATGCCAAGAAAGATATGCTCTAATCCAATATAATCGTTACCCATTCGAATCGCCTCTTCGCGACTATAGGTAAGTACATCTTTTATTTTAGGTGAAAACTTAGAATCCATATTCATATTAAATTAATAGTATTACAAAAAAGTGGAGCTAATATAAGTATTTTCCATTCAGATTTATTTATTAATTACAGATGAAAGACTCAATTGTTGATAGATTCGTTTAGTATGTTAATTAATTAACAAAGAGTAACACTTTTAAACTTACTAATTAAGGTATTTTTGTATTTTTAAGCGTTTTTATAGTGACTAAAATAAAGGATAAAATATATGTCTGAACAAGAAAGAATTATTAAGATTAATGTCGAAGAGCAAATGAAGTCAGCTTACATCGATTATTCGATGTCAGTAATCGTTTCGCGTGCTTTACCCGATGTTCGTGATGGTATGAAACCAGTACATCGCAGAGTTCTTTTCGGGATGAGCGAATTAGGTATCACTTCAAGTAAAGCTTACAAAAAATCTGCAAGAATTGTTGGTGAGGTTATGGGTAAATATCACCCTCACGGCGATTCGTCAGTATATATGACAATGGTTAGGATGGCTCAGGAATGGTCATTAAGATATCCATTGATCGATGGTCAAGGAAATTTTGGGTCAGTTGACGGAGATAGTCCTGCAGCAATGCGTTATACAGAAGCACGTATGTCAAAAATTGCGGAAGTTACATTAGCTGACCTTGATAAAAATACAGTTGATTTTCAACCTAACTTTGACGAATCACTAAATGAACCAACTGTTCTACCAACAAGAATCCCCAATTTATTAGTAAATGGAGCCTCGGGTATTGCGGTAGGTATGGCAACAAATATGCCACCACATAATTTAGTCGACACCATCAATGCTACATTTGCTTATATCGATAATAAAGATGTTGAAATTGATGAGTTGATTGACTTGATTAAAGCACCAGATTTTCCAACTGGAGGTTTAATTTATGGATATCAGGGGGTTAAAGATGCATATCATACCGGTAAAGGGCGTGTGATGATGCGTGGTAAAGCGCACATTGAAACAACGAGTAATGGACGTGAAAAAATAATTATTTCTGAAATACCATACCTAGTTAACAAGGCTGAGCTAATTATAAAAATTGCTGAACTTGTTAATGAAAAACGAATTGAAGGCATTTCTAATGTGAATGACGAATCTGATAGAACAGGTATGCGTATCGTTATTGATATTAAAAGAGATGAAATATCAAACGTTGTTCTGAATAAGTTGTACAAATTCACCCAACTTCAATCGAGTTTCAGTGTAAACAATATTGCTTTAGTTAAAGGCCGTCCAAAGTTACTTAACCTTAAGCAAATGATTAGTTATTTCGTAGAACATCGTCATGATGTTGTTACGCGACGAACTCAATATGAGCTAGATCAGGCAGAAAAAAGATCACATATCCTTGAAGGACTAATAATTGCTAGTGATAACATTGATCAGGTAATTAAAATAATTCGTTCATCGAAAAATGCAGATGAAGCTCGTATACGTTTAATCGAAACTTTTGAATTATCTGAAATTCAAGCAAGGGCAATTGTTGAAATGCGTTTACGACAATTGACTGGTTTGGAGCAAGATAAACTACGTTCAGAGTACGAAGATTTACAAAAAACCATTGAGCATTTAAAGAGTATTTTGGCTAATGAATGGATGCGAATGGATATAATCAAAGAAGAACTTGCTGAACTAATAACTGCATATCCAGAAGGAAGAAGGACTGAAATTGTTCCAAATGCCGAAGAATTTAATCCCGAAGACTTTTATGCTGATGAAGAAATGTTAATTACCATTTCTCATTTAGGATATATAAAACGTACCCCTTTAACTGAGTTCAGAACACAAGGGCGCGGCGGTGTTGGTTCTAAAGGAGGAAATACTCGAGACGATGATTTCTTAGAACACATGTTCTCTGCCACTATGCATAATACTTTGTTACTATTTACTGAAAAAGGTAAATGTTTCTGGTTGAAAGTATATCAAATCCCTGAAGGCTCAAGAACTTCAAAAGGAAGAGCAATTCAGAATTTACTAAACATAGAACAAGACGATAAGGTAATGGCCTTTATTAATGTAAAAACATTGAAAGATGAAGATTATATTAATAACAACTTTATTATCATGTGTACTAAAAAAGGTATCATAAAGAAAACTTCTCTTGAAGCTTATTCACGACCTCGTCAAAATGGTGTTAATGCAATTACTGTTCGTGATGGAGATCAACTACTTGAAGCACGTTTGACTGGCGGAAGCCATGAAATAATGTTGGCAGTTAGAACAGGTAAGGCCATTCGCTTTAACGAACAGATTGTAAGAGCAATAGGACGTACAGCATCAGGTGTTCGTGGTATATCTTTGCACGAAAGCGATGAGGTTGTTGGCATGATATGTGTGGAGAACCAATCTGAAGATGTAATGGTTGTATCAGAAAAAGGTTATGGTAAACGATCAAAAATCGAAGATTATAGAATTACCAATAGGGGAGGAAAAGGGGTCAAAACAATAAATGTAACAGATAAGACAGGTGCACTTGTCTCATTAAAAAGTGTTACTGATAACGATGACCTTATGATTATTACTGAAAGTGGAATGACCATTCGAATGGCTATTAATTCAGTTCGATTGATGGGACGTGCTGCTCAAGGTGTTAAATTGATTAATTTAAAAGAAAAGGATACGATCGCTTCAGTTACAAGAATAGGCAAGAGTGAAGAAGAAGAAACTGAAACTGAAAATGAAACAAATACTGAAAATTCAAATGAAGTAGATGATACTGCTGCTACTGAAGAATAATTTCAAAATGTTTTGATCAATTGAATTTTAGATTAAAAAAATTAATTTTGTAAAAAAAAATATTGACTACTATGAAGAAAATTGTAACACTTTTATCAATTTTAATTGTTACTACATCCATTTTTGCTCAAAAAGGAAAAGTTACAAGTGCTTTGAGTTATAAAGAATCAGGGAATCTAGAAAAAGCGTATCAAACTATTTTAATAGCTTTAGATTCAACAAATGAAAGATCAACAAAATCTATTGTATGGCCACGTGCATGGGAAGTAAAAGGAGAAATACTCCAAGAAATTTTCCGAATGGGCAAGAAAAATATTGTAGACGAACCTTTATTTATTTGTTTAGATTCTTATAAGAAAGCAATTGAGCTGGATGAAAAAGGTAGGTTTGAGAAAACCACCTTGGTTAACTTAACTTTTTTGCAAACAGATCTATCAAATTATGCAATAACAGCTTATGAAGCCGACAAATTTGATGTTGCACTTCAATGTTTTGAAAAATTCATGGAAATATCAAATTTGCCAATCATGAATAAAACTGGTGCTGAAGTTATTGATACCGCAATTATCTATAATGCCGGATTAGCTGCCTATAAAGATGAAAATTGGGATAAAGCAATTGAATACTTTAAAAAATCTGCAAAAAATAAATACAATGGTGCTGTAAGTTATTATTACACCTTTAAATCGTTCCAAGAAAAAAAGGATACCCTTAATTCAATTAATATATTGAAAGAAAGTTTTGAAGCTTATCCTGATAATGAAACGATTATTGTAGAATTAATAAATTTCTATATTGCTACTGGTAAAGCAAACGATGCAATTCAATACATTGATTTAGCAATTGCCAAACAACCAGATAATGTATCGTACTATACAGCAAAAGGATCAACACTTGAACGTTTAAATCGTGAAGATGAAGCTATTGAAGTGTATAAAGCTGCTATTGAAAAGGACAAAACTCAATTTACTTCGTACTATAATTTGGGTGTTATATTTTATAATAGAGGAGTGAATAAGCTAAATGAAGCTAGTCAACTTCCTCCAAATGAAAATGAAAAGTTCGATGCTAAAATGACTGAAGGAAAGGATAATCTAAAACAGGCATTGCCATATATAGAAAGAGCTTACGAATTAGATGATTCAGAAGTTGCTATTCTTGAGTCACTTAGACAAATATATTATCGTTTACAGATGACTGAAAAATACGATGCTATCAATGAAAAAATTCAGAGTATAAATAAATAAATAAAAAAACCGGACTAACTATCCGGTTTCTTTAATTACACTTTATTTAACATAATATCAATTATAAGACTTTTATTGTATTTCAATTCTAATGAGAATGTCCTTGGAAATATAC
>JAQIBQ010000123.1 GCA_027859005.1 Prolixibacteraceae bacterium
TAAGGGAGATCTCATAAAAAATAGCAAGACCCTGTTTCGTTCCAATTTAAGTATGCCCGTACAAATTTCATTTACCGATAGTATCATTTTACCTGGCCTACAAACAGAGGTAACAGGTTCTGTTCAGTGTGATGCTTTTGAACTTTCGGTATTAAATCCTTTCATTGAATTGTATGGCTGGAAATTGGACGGTACCTTAACTACAAAATTTGAGCTGTCGAATACAATCGAACAGTTGAGAATAAATGGACCTCTCAGTATTAAAAAAGGATCAATTGAGAACAAAGAATATGGGATAAAATATCATCAAATGTTCATCAATTCCCGCTTTGATAACCGACTTTTTAAGTTGAATGAATTTACTGCTTCAGCAGGAAAAGGAAAAATTGAAATGGAAGGAGTAGTTGGTTTTTCTCCTGGCATCGATTTTCAAATTGACACCTTAAATACACGACTTAAGGGAAGAAAATTTAAGGTGCTGAATTCACGTGAAATTGAGGCGACCATCGATGCTGATTTAATGATCAATGGAAATCAATTAACGCCCTTTTTCGATGGAGATTTAAAGATAATTCGTTCACGAATAAATGCCGATGCTTTAATGGAAGGTGATGGCTTGGTTACTGAGGATCAAAATCCGCCCTTGTTAATTCAGGCATTAAACGATACGCTCGAAGCACAAATCTTCACTGAAGAAGAAAGAATCGCTCGAAAAAGAAAAGAAAAAGACAGAACGCAACTTTTTATCGATCATTTAAAAGGAGAATGCAACATCGATATACCCAAAAACACCTGGATTACTGGGCGTGATATGAATTTTGAATTGGCGGGTGACCTTAAAATAATAAAAACAGGGATTGATTTTGAGCTGTTTGGTGATCTGATGGTACGCAAAGGTTATTACAAGTTATATGGCAAAAAATTTATTTTCGACAAAGGTGAAGTCATTTTTTCAGGAGGAAATGACTGGGATCCCACAATCGATTTTGAAATAGTCTATCGTTTCAGAAATGCTGATAGGGAATTGAAAGAACTCCAATTAAATGTGAGTGGAAAGACTTCCGAACCATCACTTTCATTTTTATTGGATGATGTGGCCTTAGAAGAAAAAGAAGCCATTTCCTATTTACTCATGGGTAGATCTTTAAACAAATTATCTTCAGGCGAACAGATGAGCATCGAGAAGGATGCTGCATCCATAGCCAAGAATCTGGCTTTGGGCCAACTTTCCAATCTTTTGCAAAGCAAATTGCAAGGCAGTATTCCCTTGGATGTCATCGAAATATCGGGAGATAACCAGTGGGGTACAGGTGGTGTTACTATTGGAAAATATTTAACCAATAATCTTTACCTGGAATACCAGCGTAATTTTATTTTAGACAAAAAAAGCAAAGTTGTCGATCCCGAGAAATTTTCTCTGGAATACAAACTTTTCCGTTACTGGTTTATGCAAGCCACCAACCAACGTAGTAACTCAGGCTTCGATTTGTTTTTTAAGCGTAGCTGGAAATAAATTTGCATTTAAGGTTTCAACGCATTCAAATTTGTAATGGCAATTAATTTAAAATATCTTTAAAAGGAATTTTTTATGCTAACTAATTAACCTTTTAAAATGAAACCAATTTATTTGCTTTCAGTCTTGATAATACTCTTTGCTAGTTCCTGTGATAATAATAATGGTTCTGAATCGATTTCATTAATTCCTTTACCCAATTTTATTGAATATCAATCGTCAACATTTTTATTAGAAAATGATGCAGACATACAATTTTCCGAACTGATTAGTGAGTCTTCTTTTGAAAATTTGGGTCAACAGTTTGTTCGTGATCATGGCATTCAACAAAAAGCAGGAGGTGATGACTCAGTCCTAAAAATGATTAATAATACGGAATTGAAACCTGAGGCATATATTTTAGAAATTAATTCTGGTGGAATCACTATAGAAGCAAGTGATTACAATGGTTTCTTTTACGGAATTCAAACTTTATCTCAATTAATAGATCAAGGAGAGAAGACCGCTAAAGGATTAAAACTTCCTTGCATAAGCATTAAGGATGAACCAGCCTTTGCTTGGCGCGGAATGCATCTCGATGTCTGTCGGCATTTCTTTGAGGTTTCAACAATTAAGAAAATGCTCGATGCAATGGCCATGCACAAAATGAATACCTTCCATTGGCATTTAACCGAAGATCAAGGGTGGAGAATTGAAATAGAAAAATACCCTTTACTCTCTGAGATTTCTGCTTGGCGGAACGAATCGGTGGTTGGCCATATCGCACAAGAACCCATTCAATACGATGGAATAAAACACGGTGGAATTTATACAAAAAACGAAATAAAAGATGTGGTTGCATATGCTTCAAAATTGGGCATAACGATCGTGCCCGAAATTGAAATGCCTGGCCATGCCGTAGCTGCTTTAATGGCCTACCCCGAATTGAGCTGCACAGGAAAACCAACACCATTTAACGATTGGGGCGTTTCAAGTGATGTATATTGTGCTGGAAACGAATCAACCTTCGAATTCTTGGAAAACGTACTGGCAGAAGTTGTTGAGTTATTCCCTGGAGAATACATTCATGTTGGTGGCGATGAATGCCCTAAAGATCGTTGGAAAGAATGTCCAAAATGCCAAAAAAGGATGAAAGATGAAGGCTTAAAAGACGAACATGAATTGCAAAGTTATTTCATTCAACGTATGGAAAAATTCTTAAACTCTAAGGGTAGAAAACTAATTGGATGGGATGAAATATTAGAAGGCGGCTTAGCCGATAATGCTGTTGTTATGAGCTGGAGAGGCGAAGAAGGTGGGATTGAAGCAGCGGAACAAAATCACTATGTAGTTATGACTCCAAACCCTGTTTGTTACTTCGATCATTACCAAAGCAACAACTACGAACCATTAGCAATTGGTGGTTTAACTACCATGGAAGAAATCTACAACTGGTCGGTTATTCCCTCTGGACTTGATGCTGAGAAACACAATTTTGTATTGGGAGCTCAAGCCAATTTGTGGACCGAATACATTCCAAATCCTGAACATTTAGAATACATGGCTTATCCGCGTTTATGTGCTTTATCCGAGAAAGTTTGGACTAAAAAAGAGAATCAAAACTTTGAGGACTTTACTGCACGAATGGCAACGCATTACATGCGACTTGATGCTAAAAATATTAACTACAGAATACCCTATCCTGAAATTGAACCTTACAATCCGATATTGAATGCAAATCAAAAAATTGAGCTAAAGAATGGAGTTGAAAGTTCATCGATTTACTACACAATTGATGGAACTGAACCAACTAAAAATTCGAAGAAATATGAAAATCCTTTTCGTATCGATTTATCAAGCCCTATTGAAATAAAGGCAGTAACAATAATGCCCTCTGGAAGAGAAAGTGCTGTTGCAAGTGGCGTTTATGAGTTGGTTGAACTTGCAGAACCTGAAACCCCCAAAAACCTTATTCAAGGCATTAGTTATAATCGATACAATAATGCTTATTCTTCGGCCTTCGATATTATTGGAAACCCGGACACTATCTACACAATTCAGAAACTTGAGTTGCCTTGGCAAGAGCCTGTAGCATCTTATGGTGCAATACTGAAAGCTTGGATTGAAGTGCCTGAGGACGGAATCTACAATTTCCACCTTCATGTTAAAGATGGTGGGCTTTTGTACATTAATAACAAACTAGTTGTGAACAACGACGGTTTTAAATACGGATCGGCAAAAAGTGGAAAAGCGGCCTTAAAAGCGGGTTTGTACCCGTTTGAAATAAAATACTTTTTAGGAAGAGGCTGGACAGAATTAACTTTGAAATATCAAATTGATAATGGTGAAATTTTGTA
>JAQIBQ010000143.1 GCA_027859005.1 Prolixibacteraceae bacterium
ATGCCGGGGCGCACGTAATTATGATTGAGGAACCAGAAATTGAGGAGAATTTTTCAATTCTGCACAACATAGATCCATTTAACTACATGGCCTATATTATGGCTGAAAAGCTAAATATTACAGAAACTTTTGTTGTTGGAGGAAAAGTGACTGAAATTTGATGAATTTGAAATATGAACGATTTGTGTATAAAATTGGGTTAATCGATTATTAATAAATTGAAAATTATGAAATATATATTATTGCTTTTTATCTGCATCTTCACCAATGAGCTTTCAATGTATGCTCAGGGATTATCTATTGAAGGTAGGTGGAAATATAAACTCGAAGACAATAAGGAATTTAGTAATCCAGAGTTTAATGATTCGGGTTGGGATGAGCTAGAAAATTTGAGTTGGCAGGATAAGCTCAATACAACAGCGAATCGATTACTTTGGATTCGAAAAAGCGTATTCATTCCATCGACGCTTAAAAAAGAACTGGAAAAGACAGGAGTACTAACTTTAAGTATGGGTAAAATTAAACAATCAGACCAAACCTATCTAAATGGAAAACTGATTGGTTCGACAGGCTCGGGTGCATCTTACCGGAATTATTTGATTCGGGAGGATGATATTCTTTGGGATAAGCAAAATACTTTTGCAATTCGGATTGGACATTGGGGACGCTTTTCCATGTCAATAACGCCAATACTAAAAGCAGCCGAACCGGATTATTTCTTTGTCTATTCAGCCAGTCTCAAAAATGCTGACCCAAAGAAACCAGTTTTGAATAAAGAAATCACTTATCAATTATCGGTTGAAAACAAATCAGAAAAAATAGCCAATGGTTTGTTAAAGGCTGATTTCTATGATTTTGAAGGAATACAAATATTTTCCAATCAAAAAACAGTGAACCTGTCTGTTGGAGCCAATAGTTTCGATTTTTCATACAAATCTTCTTCACCTTTTGTGAAAGTTGTTTATTCGTTGTCAATACCTGATTATGATTATAAAGGAGAATGGAATGGCGAATTTGGTTATGAAAATATTGTTTATAAAAATGTTGAGCCAGTTGTGTCAGATAAAGTCAATCAAAATTATCAACCAGGTGGCCTTGAAAATGTTCAGGTAAATGGATGGTTAGGCGATAAGTTAAATGCGAACATTGAACAACGGCTGCATAAAGTTGACGAGGATGCTTTACTGGCCGGGTTTATAAATCGACCGGGAGTACATTCCTGGATTGGCGAACACATTGGTAAATTTCTTGAAGCTGCCTGCAATGCATATGCCAACAGTGGCGATTTAGCACTGAAAATCCAAATTGACCGTAATGCTCAGCAATTAATTGCCGCACAATTGGAGAATGGCTATTTGGGGACCTATGATTTGGTTAGCCAATGGACAAGCTGGGATGTTTGGTCGCACAAATACGATATGGTTGGATTGCTCAGGTATTACGAACTTTCAGGATTTAAACCTGCTCTGGAAACTTGCAAGAAAATTGGAGATATACTTTGCCTGAAATTCGGTGATGGTGAAGGACAAAAAGATATTATCAAAGCAGGAGCGCATGTGGGAATGGCTGCCACCAGTGTTTTGGATCCAATGACCGATTTGTACCGTTTTACCGGAGATAAAAAATACCTCGATTTTTGCTACTATATTATTAAAAGCTACAACAATCCGTATGGACCACGAATCATTTCCACGCTCGATTCAATTGGCAGGGTGGATAAAACAGCCAATGCAAAAGCTTATGAAATGCTTACCAACCTGGTTGGAGTAGCTAAATTGTACCGTATTACCAACGATGACAAATTCTTGAAACCGGTTATTGCCGCCTGGAGCGATATTGTTGCTAACCGCTTATACATTACCGGTACAACCAGTTCGTTCGAACATTTTCAGGATGATCAAATTTTGCCGGCCGAACGGGGGGCAAACATGGGCGAAGGTTGTGTTACAACTACTTGGATTCAGTTTAATTATCAATTGTTCTCCATTTTTGGCGAAATGAAATACCTCGACGAGATTGAGCGTTCGGTATACAATCACCTGACTGGTGCCGAAAACCCGCTAACCGGCGGTGTTAGTTATTATACACCACTGATGGGAGCAAAACCTTATGGAACCAACATTACTTGTTGTATGTCTAGTGTGCCCAGGGCAATTGCTATGGTACCTCTATTTGCCAATGGAAAAATTGACCAAAGCCCGGCAATTTTATTTTATCAACCAGGCGATTACAAAACGATATTAAATGACGCAAAAACCTCAGTTGAATTTAAAACTGAAACTAGTTTTCCTGGCAATGGGAATGTTGTAATAATTGTTAATCCTGAAAAATCAACAAAATTTAGTGTGCTATTCCGCAAGCCTTATTGGGCTGAAAACTTTATTTTAAAGGTGAACGATAAAAAACAAAAATTTTTAGTACAAAATCTGGTTGCTATTGAAAGATTGTGGAAAAATGGAGATCGGGTAGAGATCAGTTTTGATATGCCGGTTAAGGTTCTTGATGGTGGCATAAGTTATCCGAACATGATTGCACTCCAAAGGGGCCCACAAGTTTTAGTGTTCGACCAGGCATTAAATTCTGTGCGTGCAGAGGATGTTTCGATCTCTCCAGAATCAATTAATTTGTTAGAGGATAATACGGTGTTACCAAAAAAATGGATTGGCTCGCAGGCATATCAACTTGATGCGATTGTTGATGGTAATCAGCAGAAAATCATTCTTGTACCTTTTGCTGATGCAGGACAAACAGGTGGAGTAATTTCGACTTGGTTGAAAAAAGACAATTCGAAATGACAATAAAACCAATCAACATAAAACAAGTTGTGAAGAGGAAACTCAGTGGAGTTTTAATTTTAATATGCCTTTTTTCTGGTGTGTTTAGCAAAGCAAACGGTCAGGCAAGTTCCCAAAAAGGGATAATTACTATTCCTGAAGAAGTAATATTGGATAAAATACGAGGAGGCCTTCTGGGGCAAATGATAGGAAATATGAACGGTTGGCCTTATGAATTTAAGTTTTACGATAAATATGGTGATGTTCAAACTTATATACCTTCTCTTCCTAATGGTGCTGAAACCGACGATGATACTGATTTTGAATGGGTGTATATCTATAATATGCAGAAGACCAGAAATGCGTTTCTCCCATACAGCGATATTAGCGCTTACTGGAAAAATAGCATTAACAAAGGTATTTGGTGTGCCAACCGATATGCCCGCTACCTGATGGATTTGGGAATTGAACCACCACTGACAGGAAGTGTGGTACTAAATCCATGGGCAGAATTTAATGTGTCTGGGCAATTTCTTTGTGAAACTTTTGGGCTTGTAGCTCCGGCTATGCCACAAACAGCTGCCCGTATTGGATTGCATTACACAAAAGTAGCCATCGACAACGAGCCGGCACAATCGACTCAACTTTTTACCACTATGATTTCCACAGCTTTTATTGAAAGTGATATTGATAAATTATTGGATGCTGGTGTGGAAGGAATTGACCCAAAAAGTATGTTTGTTCAGATTATTGCTGATGTCAGAAAATGGCATCAACATAATCCTGATAATCCTGCAGAAACACATCGTCTTCTGCACGCAAAATACGAACTTAAGGACGAATTGACCAGAAACAGAAATGGCTCAGAGTTAAATACTGCGGCCATCATTGCTGCAATTCTTTATGGGAACGGAAATTTTGCAGAAACCATCAGATATTCCATGAACTTTGGCTACGATGCTGATTGTAATTGTGCTACCGTTGGAACAC
>JAQIBQ010000155.1 GCA_027859005.1 Prolixibacteraceae bacterium
AGAAGGGAATTGAATTGAAACAACATCATCGATGCTAATTTCAATTTTTCCTTGAAGTTGTTGTGTTTGTTTTTGCTTTTGTATTTCCTCCTGGTATTTCAATTCTTTTGGGTAATAATCTTCAGTAACTAACTCAATTTTTTGATTTACCGTAAAGAAAACAAGTGTCAATAGTGAGAATATCATTACTGCAATAGCAATGAATATTCCATGTCCCCAATTCAATTTTTTCATTTAATAGCTATTTGTTAAAAGTCATTGATAGTAGATTTTTTTATTCAGTATTATCAGTCCTTCAGTTTATTCAGTATTATCATTTCATTCAATTTCTTCAGTATTTCAGTCTATTATGGAGCTAAAAATGCCGTTTTTACTTCTTCAATCATCTCACCTTTAACAAAAATACCAAAGGCAATTTTATTACTTCCTTTCTCTAATTGATCTTTATGAATATGCAATAAAAGTACATCTTCCATCGATGCATTTTTGAAGAGAGTATCGGTTTTCGAAATGCGATTAATTTCGCCTTCATGTGACATTAACTTTATTTCGATTGGCAAGTTATTATTTGTTTTATTAATGATTTTCATGTTATAAATATTCAACACATCACCATTTTCTTGAACCTGATAAAGCGAACCTGATGTACGTAAAATTGAAGTTTCAGTTTGTTTGCTTGTAATGAATAGGCCTACAAAAACAGATAGCAAAACGAGCAATACAATTGAATAGGATATAATTCGTGCGTTTACTTTGAATGGTTGCCCACTTTTTATTTCATTTTCAGATGCAAAACGAATTAAACCTTTTGGTTTTTTTATTTTGGTCATTATTGAATTACAGGCATCTATGCATGCGGTACAGTTCACACATTCTAGTTGAGTACCATTTCTAATGTCGATATTGGTAGGACAAACTTCCACACATTTTTTACAATCGATACAGTTTCCAACCGATTTTGTGAGTTTTCCTCTTGGTTCGCCCCGCAAGTAATCGTAGGCAACAACAATTGAATTTGAATCGAGCAATACTCCTTGTAATCTTCCATACGGGCACAAAATAGAACATACTTGTTCTCTAAAGATTGTGTATAGGAAGTAGAAAACAAAAGAAAATAAAAGCATTAATAAAAATGCAGGAAAGTTAGACAATGGACCGCCTTTAACCATTTCAATCATTTTGTCTGCTCCAATAAAGAAGGAGAGAATAGCATGACTAATTATCGTTGAAATTAAAACGAATAGGGTATGTTTAATTATACGTTTCCATACTTTTTCGAATGTCCAATCACTTTGTGCTAGCCTTCGTTGATTCCTTGCATTCCCATCAATTAAAAATTCAACTTTGCGGTACACCATTTCAAGAAGAACAGTTTGTGGGCAAGCCCATCCGCAAAAAACTCTTCCATAAATTACAGTAAATAGTACAAGTCCAACCAGCATGGTTATCATTGCAATAACCAATAAGTGGAAGTCATGTGTCCAGAATATTTTTCCAAAAAGAATGAACTTTCGGTGCAATACATCGAAAAGCATAAACGGTTGTCCGTTAACTTTTACAAAAGGGGCACCTAAAAGAAATAAGATTAGAAAAGTAGCAACAATGGATCGGTAGTTGTGCAATTTACCCTTAGGTGGATTGATATGAACCCAGGCTCTACCGCCTTCAGCCGATTGTGTTGAGATTCGGTCCCTAAACGAGTTTTCGTTTTTTTCAGCCATTGTATTCTTTTCTTTAAAACTTACTCAAGTTTAAGCACTATTTTTTTATCAAAAATAAGTAAACTGGCTTTCTATTTATAGTAGCCCGTTGGTTTAGTTCGGGCAACTTAATACTATTATTCTGCTTTGTATAATTCTCCTTCTGGAGCTTTTGGGTTTGGAGGATTAGTGCCACGAAGGGTGAAGATGTAACTAGCTACATTATCAATTTTCTTTTTCGATAATTGTGTTTTCCAAGCTATCATTCCTTTGGCAATAACACCATTCATGATAAGTGTTTTAACTTCGTCGTAGCTTCCACCATGTATCCAATAATCGTCGGTTAAGTTAGGTCCTACCAATCCTTGTCCTTCTGCCAAATGACATACTGCACAATTATTTGCAAATATTTTAGCACCATCGGCTAAACGAGTTTCATCGGTTAATGGGTAAACAATAGGTAAGGCATTTTCAGCAACTTGTTCTACATCTTCCTCTTCAATAATTGTATACTTCGCAATTTCTTTTGCATATGCTTCTTCTTGTAAGTCTCCTGCTTTAAACCAGTGATAGTTTACTAAATAGGCATAGCCAAAAATTAAAGTAATTACAAACAGTATATTTAACCACGAAGGAGGGTTGTTATTGAGTTCCCTAATTCCGTCAAATTCATGATCTGGAACAAACTTGTCGTTGGTTAACGGATCAATTTCTTCGTGTATTTTCTTTTTGGATTCTTCCATAATTGTATTGGCCTCAAAAATGTTACAAGTTCAATTCAGAAGCAGCTTCTGAATCATTATCGTTCTCTAAGGGTAAATTTGCTAGGTCGCTTACCTCTTTTTTATCCATTTTAATTACCAAATAAGTAACAATTAAAAAGAAAGAAAAGAAAATCAAAAACGAGACAATAGGGTAGATCTCAATTCCAGCAATCGATTCAAAATAGTGTGATACTAGTTTCATAAAATAAAAGTTTTAATTTGATTGAGTTGCCTTAGAAGTTTCCACTTCTATTTTTGAAATATCGGTACCTAATCGCTGTAAATAAGCAATTAAAGCAATAATTTCTTTGTCTTTTGTTGTTTCAACATTTTGAGCATTTAAACCATCAGCAATTTTTTGAGCTTGTGCATTCAAGTTGTTTATTGCTTCAACATCAAATCCGTCAGGGTAGGGAACTCCCAATGTTTGCATTCCCCTAATTTTCGCAGCCAAATCTTTCACCTTCATATCGTCTTCAATAAGCCAAGAATATTTTGGCATAATCGATTCGGGATTTAAACTTTGTGGATCGAGCATATGGTTGTAATGCCAAAGGTCTGGTTTGTATTGTTTTCCAGCCATTGATCCAATTCGAGCTAAATCTGGTCCTGTACGTTTCGATCCCCATTGGAAAGGATGGTCGTATACAAACTCACCTGCTTTTGAGTATTCGCCATAGCGTTCGGTTTCTGATCGGAAAGGACGTATCATTTGAGAATGACAAGTGTAACAACCTTCTCTGATGTATATATCTCGACCAACTAATTCAAGTGGTGTGTATGGTTTTACACTTTCAATAGTCGGTATATTCGATTTAATCAAGAAAGTTGGAATGATCTCAATCATACTACCTACAAGTATTACAATTAGAGAAAGTATTAAAAGTCGAATAGGTTTTCTTTCCAAGAAACTGTGAGAAGTTTCACTTTTTTTCTTCTTTTCGTTTAGTAAAACGTTAACAGCTTTTGCTTCTTCTGTATCGGCACATTTTCCTTCTCTGATGGTTTTGAATAAATTCCAACTCATCATTAAAGCTCCAATTAAATACAACAAACCGCCAAAGGAACGTATGTAATACATGGGGCGAATTTGAGTTACCGTCTCTAAAAAATTTGGATACTTCAAGAAACCTTCTTCGGTAAATTCTTTCCACATTAAACTTTGAGTGAAACCAGCCCAATACATTGGTATTGCATAAAATAGTATACCTAATGTACCAATCCAGAAATGAGAATTGGCTAGTTTTTCGGAATATAATTTTGTTTTGAATAGTCGTGGTATGAGCCAGTACAAAACACCAAAAGTTAGGAAGCCGTTCCATCCCAGTGTTCCTATGTGAACATGTGCTACAGTCCAATCGGTAAAGTGACTGATAGCATTTACATTTTTAAGTGCCAACATGGGCCCCTCAAAAGTAGACATGCCGTAGGCGGTAATGGCAACTACAAAGAATTTTAAAATGGCACTGTCACGTACTTTATCCCATGCTCCACGTAAGGTCAATAATCCGTTTATCATTCCACCCCACGAAGGGGCGATAAGCATTAACGAGAAAACAGTACCTAGGGATTGTGTCCAGTTGGGTAAGGAAGAGTATAATAAATGGTGTGGCCCAGCCCAAATGTAGATGAATAAGAGTGACCAAAAATGAACAATTGATAAACGGTAGGAATATACCGGACGGTTTGATGCTTTAGGAATGAAATAATACATTAAACCTAAGTAGGGTGTGGTTAAGAAAAAGGCTACGGCGTTATGGCCATACCACCATTGAACCAAGGCATCTTGAACTCCAGCGTAAATTGGATAACTTTTAATTAGTGAAACGGGTAATTCAATTGAGTTAACAACGTGTAATACGGTAACAGTAACAAAAGTTGCAATATAAAACCATATGGCCACATATAAATGCTTAACCCTTCGCTTAGAAATTGTCCCAAACATATTAAAACCAAAAGAAAGCCATACAACAGCAATCATAATGTCAATTGGCCATTCTAACTCGGCGTATTCTTTACCTGTTGTAATTCCAAGTACAAGGGTTAATGCGGCCAATACAATTATAAGCTGCCATCCCCAAAAGTGGAAATAACTTAATTGTTTGCTGAACATGGGTGTTTTCAGAAGCCTTTGTAAAGAATAATAGGCTCCCATAAAAATACCGTTTCCAACAAATGCAAAAATTGCAGCATTGGTGTGAACGGGCCTTACACGTCCAAATGTTGTAAATTCAAGATTGAAATTTAAAGCTGGCATTGCCAATTGTAGGGCAATTAATAAACCAGCAAGCATCGCTACTAAACCCCAAATTATTGTGGCATAGGCAAAGTACTTAACAATCTTGTTGTCATAGTAAAAGGTCTCTTGGCTCATATTAAAGTCGTATAATTAGGTTGTTCATTCTTCGTTAGATTTCGTCTTTTCTTCATCGTCGAAAAGCATACGTACCGAAGGAGTATAATCATCGTCGTACTGACCTGATTTTACAGCCCAGATAAACATTATTAGGAAAGCTATGGCTACCACTAAGCTGATTAGGATAAGTACAAATATTACACTCATCTTTGTTTTTTGAATAAAAATAAAACTTTTAAAATACTATGAATAAATATAAGCTACTATTCTAAAACACTGAAACATAATAATTCAATAAAAGTTGAATACAAGTGTTGGTTTTATTACTATTTAGAAAGAAATAAAATAAGACATAGAGGCCTTATTTAGAATGGGTTCTATGTCTTATTTTTTTTTAAGGTGTGTTTATTCTCTAATAAATGGTTGAAATCTTGCAATTTTATTGCAGCTACTTTTTTTCTAAAAACTTTCAATTCAAATAAATATGGATTTGACTCCAGAGATATGAGTATTTAGTACTTCGTGTATATTTCTCATATTTCTTTACTCACATCTCATGTCTTAATTCCTCTTTTGAATTCCATTCAATTTTTAAACCTATGTATTTTCAGTGCATAATGGCTTAGTTGTTATTCTCTGATTGTTACGAGATTAAATTAGCTTACTCAAAGCTTATCCAATCTACTTCAAATTCTTTTGAACTTGTGGAGACTAGGATTAGGTTATTTACACCTATTATATTTTTTAGAAGATTTGTTTCTAAAATTGCAAAACAATCTAATTTTTCTATTTCAAGTTTAGCCAATATCGGACCGTCAATTGTATTAAAACGAAGTTCAAAACTTCATTCACGTTTAAGTTTAACTTTTAATGATTTTTATCCATTTTCGAATTCAACTTGATTATAGCTAATCCATGCATTTTCTTGATTTAGAATTGTTTTCCAGCCTTGAAATGGTTTTAAAGTATCAATAAAATCAATAGCAACGCCTTCGAAAGATATTGCACTATAGCGGTCTAATTGTATTTCAGTATTTGCATTAGTAATACCAATACCGCGCAACGTAGGCATTATTTCTTGTATTGTTCCATCAGGTTTGAAAAACAAACTATCGGCTCTTATCGATCGGTTTTTATCAAATGCAGGAGACAAATCGTTGTGGTGATAAAACAAGTACCATTGCTTTTGAAATTCAATGATTGAATGATGGTTGGTCCAACAACCTGTAGTAGATTCATCCATAAATGCACCTTTTAATTCGAATGGTCCCATTGGATTATTTCCCATTGCATATTCGAGTCGTTCAGTCTTGTTTTCAACGTGTGGAAATGTTAGGTAATAAATACCATTTCGTTCAAATACAAAAGGACCTTCTTTTAGTCCTTTTTCGGGTAAATTGGCAATAATTTGAGGTTCAGAATCTAATTCCAACATATTCTCTTTTAATTTGGCAACATATATATTACCCATTGACCAGTAAATGTATGCCTGACCATCTTTATCAATCAAAACATTCGGATCAATTCCATTAATTCCTTCAATTGGATTAGCTTGAGGTATATATGGTCCTTCAGCTTTTTCTGCAATAGCAACACCAATTCCAAATCCTTTTCGTCCATTTTCCCCAATTACTTTTTTATTTGCCGGAAAATAGAAGTAAAATTTACCATTGCGTTCAATACAGTCGGGTGCCCACATACTGTATGAGTTTGAATCAACCCACTCTACATTATTCTGGCTAAGAATTGTGCCATGGTCAGTCCATTCTGTTAAATTTTCTGAAGAGAAAACATGATAGTCTTCCATGGCAAACCAGTTCGAAAATCGACCCGTGTCAATTCGAATATCATGAGATGGATATACGTAAACTTTCCCATTAAACACTCTAGCAGTGGGATCGGCAGTATACTGATCCTGTATTAGAGGATTTTGACTCAAGGCAAAAGTGATAGTAAATATTGAAAGTATAAAAGGTAGAATCTTCATCTTTATTTTGTTTAAAATAGTTTAATAAAACAAAGATGAATAAATTACCAGATGTTAGGGTGTAATAATTTAACTTAATACACTATTAAAATGATATATTTTAAAAAGTTATTACTTTTCGTTCTTTTATAAAATTGGTTAAATCGGTACCGGTATATTTAACTGTAACGCCTAAATCTGTTAGTTTATCGGCTATTCCATACTGATCGGCACAGCCTTTACAGGCGAGCAAATGAACACCTTCTTTTTGCATGTTTTTTACGTACTCTTGCAATTCAGTGTCTTCGGTAAGTAGCTTTGCTGAAGGGCCCCAAATAAGCAAAGTTATATCTTCCCACCAACCGTATTTTTTAGCATTGTAGGTATACATGAAAACCATTTTGAGTGCAACTTCTCTGTCGCCACTGGTCCAAACAACTACTAATTTTTCGTCTTCAGCAAGTTGGGTTGTATCTTGCGTTTCAACCTGAGGCGTTTGTGCGAATACATTGAATGAGGAAAATGAAAGAAATACAACGAATAGAAAAGGTAAAATAATTTTTTTCATGATTTATGATATTAGTTTATAGAATACAGACAATTCAAGGAATAAATTCCCTTAAAACTGAAAGGACAATCAATAAATGAAATGATTATTGATCTTAAATTTATTCTATTCCTGATTTAAAAAAAATAGTACATTTGATTTTCTAGCTAAATAAAATAAACTGTAGAATGCGTAAGCTATTATTCGTAAGTATATTGTTGCTCACATTTTCTGAGTTGTTATTCTCAAGTAATAATACCGATCGTTTGTTGAACACACTCGATTCAGAAATAGAAAATAGGAATGATTATTTAAGTTTAAAAACAGACCGTATCAATCAACTTAAAATTCAACTTGATTACTTTCAAAAGCTTTCGAATACAGAACAGGCATATAATACCTGCACTAAACTTTTGGACGAATATCAATCGTTTTCTTACGATTCAGCTTTTAAATATGTATTCAAGCTTCATAACCTGGCAATTCAAACTGGAAGCGTAAATAAAATAGCCGATTCAAAAATAAGAATGGGTTTTACCTTTTTATCGTCTGGCTTATTTAAAGAGGCTTTAGACACGCTCGATAATATGAATTTAAGCCATTTGAACAACTCACTAAAAAAAGAGTATTACAATGTAATTGCCCGAACTTATTACGATTTAGCCGACTACAATAACGATGAGTATTTTGGTAATCAATACCGAAGAAAAGGAACTGAATACCTCGATTCTGCTTTGAACTTAATAGCTAAAAACACAAGTGAATATTGGTCGGCAATTGGTTTACGAAGAATGAAATCTAACGACATACAAGGTTCAGCAGATGCTTTTAATTTCTTAATCTCACAATTTGAAATTTCAGAGCATACCTATGCCATTGCAACTTCAAGTTTAGGGTATTTGTATTCTTTATTAAATAGAAATAACGACGCCATCGACATGCTGGCAAATGCAGCCATTGCCGATATTAAATCGTCGACCAAAGAAACAGTTGCTCTTCGAAATTTGGCTGTTCATTTATTAGAAAAAGGTGATATTAACCGAGCTTACAAATACATTAAAATTGCGTTGAACGATGCAACTGAATACAATGCACGTCATCGAAAAGTAGAGGTTGGAGCAGTTTTGCCAATTATCGAAGGCGAGCGTCTTACAACGGTTGAACGCCAGCGAAAACAATTATTGAATTACTCTTTTGTTGTTTCGATGTTATCGGTATTGGTACTTTCATTCTTTAGTATCATATTTTTTCAGTACCGCAAATTGAATAAAGTAAAGCTGATACTACAGGAAACCAATAACAGCTTGCGTGATATCAATCATTCATTGCGCGAGGCCAATAAAATTAAACAAGAATACATTGGCTATTTCTTTAACGTAAATTCCGATTACATCGATAAAATTGAAGACTTTCAAAAGAAGCTGCATCGTAAAATTGTAGCTAAGCAGTTTAACGATTTGGAAAGTATTCTTACC
>JAQIBQ010000166.1 GCA_027859005.1 Prolixibacteraceae bacterium
GAATTACTACTAACGACTTGAGTTTTCCAATCCATTTCATTTGAATTTGCCGACGAAATACAAACTTTATTATCGAAGGCTTCATCGCGATAAATAACATGAATCTGCTTTTCTTCCCCTGTTTGTTCAACAACTATTTGTGGTCGGCTTATTGGAATACTTCGCGAGCCCATTCCACTTAAATTAAAATCACTTGATCGATTAGATATTGTACTGTGTTTCCATTCCTTATTCTCGTTATATATTAAATGAAACTGCGTACAACTATTCAATTCATTTTTGTAATAGGTAGCGATATAAACATTCCCGCCTAGATCGCTGGTCATTGAGGTTTGGTTAATAAGATTGCTGTTTTGTGGAATTGGAAAAATTACTTCTGCACTTTGTTGAGTAATAGGTAGTATATAAGTATCACCATTTGATTTGCTCCAGGTTTTGCCCTTGTCAGTTGATTCGGCATAGCACATGTCGTGATTCGATGCCACATCGGGACTTTCGCGCCACACCCAACTCACATAAATTTTATCGGAATTATCGACAAATATTTGCCAATAAGCATTTCGTTGCCCTTCGCCGTCGATTAAATTGGTATGCACCCGTTCCCATTTTTTTGTTTTAATGGAATAGCTATTCAATACTAAATTCCCTTTGCCCGAACCACCATCGCGATAGGCAAACAACAAATCACCGTTTGTGAATTTATAGAATTCGGGATAAGAAAGCACCGCTTCGTTTGTCCCTGTCATTTCGATTTTATCCCCCATTTCCAGTTCAAACGGCTTCACCGATTTGCTATAATTCAAAGCATTGTTGTGATGATCCCAGCTCATATGTAAATATCCATTTCCATCGAGCATAATACATATCACGTTGTGAGCATCGTATACATTTCCGTTGTATTGGGTTGTATGCCTAGTCCAAATAGTATCGTTTAAATTCCTTTTGGCTAACACTACATTGGCAACGCTATCGTAATAGGCAACAAATTGAAAGCCATTGGCACTTACAATTGAATTTTTTCGGAATATTGGTGCATTAACACTGGTTTTGGCCCATCCTAAACCAACAGTTGAACTGCTTATTTGGATCGACGTTGAAGGTTGACTGCATGATACAAAAATTAAAATGGCTAGACTGCATAGCCATTTGTATGATTCTTTCATAAACAATTACGGTTGTTTGGTTAATGTCTTGTTTATTATTTTCAGACTACGGCTGAGTATTATATTGGGCTAAAGCCCAATGATTTTTTTAATCGGGTATAAGTGATAAATAATCTACTCTGTTTTCAACTTTCGGTAGCGCATCATAGCCTCAACAAAATAATAATCGGCATAGGACAAAGGCACATCAATTTCGCTTCCATTAGGCATGTGTCCAACACTATGTTTTAGAAGAAAATTGGCATTCTCACCAACAGGAGCTAAATAAACATCGGAGCACAAAGCATCCAATTGTTGTTCAGCAATATTAAAGTATTGTTTTGATCGGTCGGAGTCGACATACTGATACAATTCCAATAAAGCCGAACAAGTTATTGCTCCTGCAGAAGCATCGCGTTTTGCATCGGGTATATTGGGTGCATTGTAATCCCAGTATGGGATTTTATCTTCGGGTAAATTAGGATGATTCACAATAAAATCGGCAATTTGTATCGCTTGGTTTAAGTAGGCTGAATCTCCTGATTCTCGAAACATCATGGTATAACCATAAAGTCCCCAAGCTTGTCCACGTGCCCATGCAGACTCATGACTATAGCCTTGTGCGGTATGTTTGGCATGAGGTAATCCAGTAATTGTATCATATGATATTACATGAAAGGAACTACCGTCTTTTCGAAAGTGATTGGCCATAGTTGTATTGGCATGTGTTCGTGCTACATCGGCAAAATATGGATTCTCAAATTTCTTAGCCGACCATTCTAACATTTCCAAATTCATCATGTTATCAATTATTACAGCATATTGCCATTGACTATTCCAGCTGGCATTGTCCCAAGAACGAATACACATTGTGGTTGAATCAAAACGTGTAATTAATGATTTTGATGCATTTTCAATAGCCGATAAATAGGCTTCATCGTTAGTAATTC
Organism: Prolixibacteraceae bacterium; assembly: GCA_027859005.1. GTDB lineage: Bacteria > Bacteroidota > Bacteroidia > Bacteroidales > Prolixibacteraceae > Roseimarinus. Next base: position 2,093 of record JAQIBQ010000166.1, read on the forward strand.
TGTATGCATTTCCAAAGCTACAGTACACCATAAAACCAACATCGTGGTTGTCGGTAACGAACTGTTGATCGGCAACTCGTTGGGTATAATTATCGGCCCATATTTTCAACTCTTCATTTCCAGAATACTCGTACATGTACCACAGTTGACCAGGAAAAAAGCCACTCACCCACCAATATTGATCACAGCTAACAAGTTCACCGTTTGCATCAATTGTTTGAGGTAATCGATCGGGCTGATCAGCCAATGATTCAGCCATTAACAAACTTTGCTCAACAGCCTGACTTAAGGTTGTTTCTACTTTTTGTAAGGTAGAATTTGGTGTCGTAGTACAAGAGGCAATTAACATTAACAGCACAAAAACTAAAAACAGATTTTTCATAAAAATATTAAATTAGTTAGATTCAATGGCTAAGATAATTATTGAGTCTTTTTTTATTGCATACTTCTCCATTTAATAAGTAAGAGATGAAGAATTTAACGCTATATAGTTCTAATAAATAAATAGGGAATTGGGATAAAGCCCGTATTTGAAGAAGTATAAATAGTCCCGAAATTAATTTTAGGGTAATAAATATCTCTTTCACAAAAGGGCCTTAGTTCAAATACACTATTGTCAAACACTTGTTTTTCAGGATTATATACCATTCAGTTTTATTACTATTATCAAACAAAAAAACATGCGAAGCATTTCAGTCCTAATTGTACTACTTTGTTTTTGGAGTTGTTCTTGCACAGAGTCTTCTTATATTCTGATTTCGAAGGATAGCAATAATCGAATTTAAAAATGGCTTCACCTTGAAAATTCTGCGTAGAAAATTCGGGAGCTTTATACTATCTCTCCAGATTCAATGAACTTTTTTCTAGAACATGCTTCAGCCATTGTTATTGGTGGTGGAGAAGACATTCACCCTTCGATTTACGGTAAAAATGAGTACGTTGAAGTTTGTGGCGCTTTCGACCTTTTTAGAGACAGCATTGAAATATTATTGATCAATTATGCATTGTACAATAAAGTTCCTTTACCGGGCATTTGCAGAGGTCATCAAATTATGAATGCTTTAACTGGGGGGACACTTATACCTGATATTCCAAGTTTCCTAGAAACAAACATACAGCATCGTAGCAATTCCGACAGTGCACATGTTATACTTTTTTCTACAAATTGTTACCTAAACCAGCTAGAACTCGATACACTATGGGTAAATAGTCGTCATCATCAGTGCGTCGACCAGCTCTCACCAAAGTTCAATGCAATTGCATTTTCGCCCGATAATATCGTAGAATCGATTCAAATTAAGACAAATTTTCACATCCTTACGCAATAGGCGTTCAATGGCATCCCGAGAGTTTATTGGATACAGCTTCGATGAAATTAGCCCGACAATTTATTGATAAATCGTTGGCAAATTAATTTCAGTTTTTTCTTGTCGTTAAAAAATTATCTTTGAGCAACTGGTTTTTAAATTATACGACAATGATTAAGCATCTTTTGTTAGTGATAGTTGTGCTTGCTATGGCTGTATGTGGTTATTCACAAGAAATTGAAAAAGCACCAAAATTCAAATCGTTCGAAATAGGTCAACGTTATTTGGCCTCTTCCACTTTCGATATGAAAAACATGGGCACCACTTTTTTGTTCGACTATGCCTGGCAACTTTCAGGCTTTACAGGAAAACCTGCAGGCTACATTTCGGTACCTCTTGGCTATACTTATTTTTATGCTGGAGAAGGCGAAAAAACTGGAGGCATTTTATCATATGGCTGGACAGTGCGCCACGATTTGAAAGCCAATCAAAAACACATTCCCTTTTTTGGATACGGATTATTACTGAACCAACTTCGCATGAAAGGTATTGATGGTAGCTCATTTGGACACCAAACCCGCTTCGATTTCGGTTATCAGTTTAATGCCGATCAGAAAGTCAGTCCTTATGTGAAAATTGAATACAGCTATACCCGTTACCCACACTTAGGTGTTACTGAGAGCGATAAAATCCATTCGGTAGAAATTAAAGGCGGCGTAAGGTTTTAGAATTCACCTCACCCAACCCTCTCCTCAAGGAGAGGGAATTGAAAAAAAAAATAATATGCTAAACCATTGATCGAAAAGACAGTGGTTTTTTGCTACAATTAATAAACATGAAGAAGCAAATTGATTCGCAATAATTGTATCGGGATAGTAACGGCTACCAGAAACAAGATTTTCCCTACTACTGTTTGCATCTAGCTATTATTTTGACTTACTTAGATTAACACAAATACTCCTCTCGTCACAAACAAGATACTTTTTACCTTTTAGTTGAAAACGCGAGCTGTTGGCAAGGTGTTCTTAGATAAAAACCTTAACCAGTACTGGAATACTAACAATATCTTTTTGCTAAATTTTGATGCAAATTGTAGGACTAATAGATAAATATGCAAATCCATAATCAGCCAGAAAATAGGCTTCAGCTTTAATACCAATCCCAATAGATTTGTTAAGAAAGAATTCATATGAGATACCAGGATTCATCCCAAAATCCCACCATTCTCTTTCAATTATAATTGGTTCACTTAGTATAATTGTACCGTATTTTGTACCGTATTCATCTGTTCCCTCATTAATGACAATGCCATCATACATCGAATCGGCATATTTATTAAATACCGGCCCCGCATTAAGAGTAAACCTGTGCCTCCCAAACTGCCAGTCATAACCAAACAAAATCTCATAAAAGTCAAAAGTTACTAATGAATAATTATTACTTAATAATTCTGTTAAATAGTAATCATTGTAGGGTCTTTTTGTTTCAGCTTTGCCTATTTTGAACCCTATTGAATAATTGTTTGGCATTTTGTGGGAAACTTCAAAAAAAATGCTATTTCCTTGATATTTTTTAAAGTAAAGAGGATTATAGATTTCATTAATATCAGGTGAAATATTATACATTGTAAAATCACCAAAATAACCCCTGCCAGCTTTAATGGTGATATTATTGGCGTTCTGTGAATAACCAACCTGAATTATTGAAATGCAGAATATTATAATAAACAGTATTTTCTTCATCTTATTAAATTGTTTGTTCATGCCCTTTTTATTTCACATTCCGGTTAAAATAGTAATTCAAATTAACGCCATAGGTAAAAAAATCGTTCATATTGTAACGATTTTCTTTATCCAGATAACTTATATATCCCATTTTCACACCAACAGAGATATCCTTTGAAATAACAAAACTAAGATCAGCACCGGTTTCAATCCCTATACGCCACATATAATCACTTCTAATCTGTTGCAAAACAATTTCAGGATCGGGTGAAAACCAATTTCCCCAGGCTATAGCCTTATTAGATGTATAATGAGATATTGTTGGGCCAACACTAAAATTCAATTCAACCCATTTTGTTTTTATTGGGGTAATTATTGGGGAAAGATTAAAATTAACAAAGGAATGACAATCAACTCCGTTTTCTGAACGTAGCGGTTTGTTTCTATAGCCAATTCCAAAACTTGTTTTAAAATATATTTTATTGCCGGCTTTAAACAAAATACTGGTATTCATAAAATTACCTTCATATTCAAATAGCGTACTATATTCGGTTTGAAATCCTATAGGAGTTATAAAATTATCCTTGGAAAAAGCCACGATAGATATAGGCATTATAAAACAGAGTAGAAAGAGTTTTTTTAATAGATTCATCGGTATTAATATTAATTAATAATTTTCAGTATTATTATTCGATCGGAAAATTGTTTTTAATTGAAGCATCTCGTCTTGATGGATGATACTCCAATGTAGAACAACTCAAATGATTTAATTTGTGTTTTTTTTGCCAATAATCAAGATTGTTCATTAAAAAATGAATTAAAGGCCTGCCTCAAAATAAAACAGGCCTTTGAAAGATTAATAATTTTTCCATTTCAAAGTAACAAATCCACATATGGTATTATTACCATAACACAAAGTTGAACCAGCCCAATTGTACCCCCATGGATGTTGATAAATAATATCTTCTTTACTTGCATACTTAAAAGAAAAATCTGTAGTAAAAGGAACTTCTACGACCAATTCATTCTCATTAACTTTATAGGTTCCGGTTAGTGGACCTTCAAGATCAACTTTTAAACTGGTATTATCTTCATCATAAATACCGATTACCTGAAACTCTTTACCAGATGTCCATTCTGTATCCCAATATCCACCTTGTTCAATCCATCTCTCATATCTAACATCCGACCTTGATGGAGTGACTAAGTATGACCAATCACCAACATCTTTGGTCCACTCAGTTAATTGACCAACTCTTACTATTCTCAGTTCAGGCCCACCGTTTAAAAAACCATCGGTTTGCTCAATACATTTCGTTTGATAATTATAACATGTTATATATCCAGAACCATTATTCGCAGATTTCATTTTACGCTTATTATCTACAATTTTTTGACAATAAGCTCTGAATTTGTCAATATCACCACCGAATGCCTCAAGGTTTTTTATAATCCAAACTGGGTTTTCCATACCATATTCTTCATTCATGTAACTATTACATCGTTCTTTTAATTTTCTTTCTTTTTTGTTTTGACGCCCGAACTTTTGCTACGGTTTGCTTATCGAAAAACATCTTATACGAAACCGTTGGTATTAAAGGAAAGAAACTCATCTGGTATAATTTTAAAGGTTTAAAAGTACCATTCACCCTATCATCGTATGTACTATTGTTACCGTAATAATAGGCATTCGGATTCATTTGGTTGTAGGCGTTATACACCGAGAAATTCCAAATTACTTTCCGCCCATGTTGGTTTATTTTTTCGCAAGCTAAGCCTAAATCCAATCGGTGGTAATCTTTCATTCTTACGCTGTTTCGCTCACCATAAATTAATGCTTCTACGAATCCACCGTACTCACTCGGTATGTACTGTCGACCAATTACTGGAGTAAAGGGCAAGCCGGTTTGATACACCCACACCAAATTAGCAGTCCATTTTTCGTTGAGCTTTTTATTTACATTAAAGGTAAATGAATGAGGGCGGTCGTAATCAAATACATATGTTTGACCCCGATTAATTCCATCGAACTGCCGAGTGGTTTCGGAGTAGGTATAGCCTACAAAACCTGTCCAATCCCCTTTATTTTTTCGCATCAAAAATTCAATCCCTTTTGAAGCACCTGTTCCGCCAGTTTCAATTTTTGAACGCCATCCACCATCGCCCAACAAATTAGAATAACCTTCTTTGTAGGTGGCCAAATTAGTAAGGGTTTTAGTATACAAATTCAACTCGGTATCGAACATGCCTTTGAAAAATTCACCCTTCCAACCCACACTGTATTGTTCCGACTGTGATGGTGAAATGCCGGCATCGGAGGGCACCCAAATTTCGTTGTTCATAATGGCTCCCGTAGTATACAATAGGTGGGCAAACTGATTTACTTTTTGGTAAGAAAAGTTTACAGACTGCGTAGCTCCCAGTCGTGCACTAAGGTTAAACCTTGGTTCCCATTCAAATTTCGAAAACCCATCGTTCATATAATTTACCATGCGCGCACCAAGGGTAGCATCCAAGAAATTGAACAGACTCAGTTGATTGCTTACATAAAGGGCATTCTCAAAAGAGTTGATGCGCTCGAATTGCGCTTCTTCCCCACTATTCGAGTTGTAGATATAATTGGGCATATGCCCCAAACGTGTAAGTTTTGCACCAAACTCCAGGTTGTAGTGCTCCAATACTTTGTATTGCCAATCGCTACGAAAGGACAAATCGTTAACCGACGAAAGGTACTTGCTTTTAAAATCGATGGTGTCGTTTTGTGCATTGGAAGTAAAGCGAGTTGCCACTTTTAAACGATAACTGGTTAAGGAAACAATGTTGTTCACAAACAACCTTGGTGTAACTATACGGCTCCAACGGCCAGACATTAACCAGTTTCCCCAAATGTTTGTCATGCGTCCTTTTTCGCCGCTTTTCTTTTCTTTTTTACTCCAATATTTCAAATAATCGTCGCCCTGGTAAAAATTAAGATGAAAACTATTTTGAGTATTTGGACGGTAACTAACTTTACCATTGATATCGTGAAATCCGTAAAACAGAAAAAAATCGTTACCACCTCCAAGCCCACTCGCCAAAATCATCAAGGGGTCAATCAGTGTTTTTCGTCCGGTGAGCATCAAGCTGGCTTTATCTCCGAGCAAAGGACCTTCCACACTAAACGAAGCATCGGTCACACCAATTCCTAAATTTCCTTTCCACTCCTTGTTGTTTCCTTCGCGTTGGGTAATGGCCATAACCGACGAAAGTTTACCGCCGTATTTCGCTGGAAATCCACCTTTGTACACTTCCATGCTGTTAATCATATCGGGATTAAAAACCGACATAAAACCGCCTAAATGATTCACGTAAATAAGAGGAACATTATCGATGAGGTATAAATTCTCACCTGGATTTCCACCACGCACATTAATCAAACTGGTTCCTTCGCTTTGTGCTTGTATTCCGGGCATTAACTGCAAACTTTTCATTACATCGGGCTTTCCTCCAATGGCAGGGATACTCAACAATTCCTTAGCGCTTAGCGTGGTTGTATTGAACTGCTGAAAACGTTGCCCTTTTACCTGCACCTCTTCCAACTCGCGACCGGGCTTTAGCAGAACATTTATCGTTGCGTTGTTCTCGTAAACTCCTTCTTCGCTTTGATAGCCAATAAAGGATATGCGAATGGGATTCCCTTTTGACAAAAGAGAAAAATAACCGTTTGCATTGGTAGCCGTTCCGTTAGTTGTACCTGTTTCAAAAACAGTGGCACCAATTAAAAGCTCACCCGTTTCGGCATCTTTCACAAAACCCGAAATTTTAATTTGTGCACTGGTAAAAAGCGGAAGTACTATAAATAGTGTGTATAAAATAATTCTAGAAGTAGTAGCCATCGGTGTTGGGGGTTATGGTGTCGGAAACAAAAGAAGAATAGCCGGCAAAAATACCATAGCCATTTTCAATATTTGAATATAAATTAGCATTGGTCATACTGGTGATAATGCCATCGGCATAACGTCCTTCTTCATATAAATACAATTGTTTTTTAAAGCGATAGTAATCTTCGGTTACTTGTCGTAACTCAACAACAAATGGATATAGCACAGTTCGCCATGGGCCTCCATTGCTTGAACTTGCCTCCCAAGTAGTATAGTTTAATACTAAAGTGTACAAGGTGTCTGTAATTAATTCATTGTTAAAAAGGGCAAGTGGCATTCCTTCGTTTAAAATTACAGGGTCAACAATAGTATGAACATGGCCTATTTCAACGCGCATTTCATCTCGAGAACTTTGTATCGTTCGAATTTCAACCTCATAAAACAACTCCTTTGATTTGTTATTTTCGAAAGTAAGTTTAATGGCCGGATAGCTTGTTCCTTCTTCGTTTTTTCCTGCAATGTTAATGTGTTCAATGTTGGTAATTACTGGTTTTGAGGGAAGCAACTGCCGGCATTCTATTGTTTCAAATTCAGGAACATGCACCCTGCAAGTATATTCTTTTTGCGCTTCAACAACTGTAGATGAATAATAAATTCCCTCTGCAACGTAAGTCAGTTGTTCGGCAAACTGGTCGTTTATAAATAAATCGACTGTAGCATTGTCTACCACATTTAACCGAGCACTATCCAATTTTGCTGCATAGGAAACATGCACCTTTAGGGTGTCGCCATCTACTAAATAGGAGTTAAGCGATAAGTGTTTCTCAAAATCGGGAAACTCGTCTTCCACCTCAATTTTACAGGAGACGAGAATAAATAAAAAGGCTAGTAGCCAAAGAATACTTTTCATTAGCATCGTTCAGTTTGGGTTTGGTTTTTAACAAAAAAACAAACATAATAAATATTTTTTACCCCCCCCGATTTCTTTTTACAAATAATTACTATTTATTTGTATTCTTATTTACTGTAAAATTTAATGATAAAAACGAACGGGACGATTGCCTATTATGCAATAGTTACAGCTTAATACTGTTTTGAGGGAAAAGGTTATACCAATTCTATATCAAAATGCGCTGAAAGCCATTTTGCTTATTAGAATGGTTAATGCCGATATATAATCAAAGTGGCTTTGGTAGCGAAGCAATCTAAAGGCGCATTTTGATTAATAATCGGTATTACCCTTGAATATTGAATAAATTGAAGGATTGATAAACAGTTTCTCCTAAAGTTGAAATGACACAAATTCTCTTCTATTATTTGCTTAAACTTTTG
>JAQIBQ010000272.1 GCA_027859005.1 Prolixibacteraceae bacterium
GTGAATTGCTTCAAATTGTGCACCAAACTTAACGATAAAAAACTTCAAACACAATAAACATGAAAAAAATATTAGGATTAGACTTGGGAACCAATAGTATAGGATGGGCTTTGGTTGAACAAGACTTTGATAAGAAAGAAGGAGATATACTTGGATTAGGTAGCCGTATTATACCCATGAGTCAAGATGTTTTAGGAAAGTTTGATTCAGGTGTATCAATATCTCAAACTGCTGACAGAACAAATGCCAGAGGTGTAAGGAGGCTATATCAACGAGATAATCTTCGCAGAGAAAGATTGCATCGTGTTCTTAATATTTTAGGGTTTTTGCCTGAGCATTATGCGAGTTCAATTGATTTTACTGAAAAGCTAGGTCAGTTTAAAGATGATTTAGAAATAAAACTAAATTATCGGCCTGTTTTGAATGAAATTAATGGTAAAACTGAATTTGAATTTATTTTTAAAGAGAGTTTTAATGAGATGGTCAACGATTTTGTCGCTAATAGCCATACCACAAAAATCCCTTACGATTGGACGCTTTATTATTTAAGAAAGAAAGCGCTTACCAATAAAATTACCAAAGAAGAATTAGCTTGGATTATTTTAAATTTCAATCAAAAACGAGGTTATTATCAATTACGGGGAGAGGAAGAAGAGGACGACAATACAAAAAATAAAGAATATTTTGCCTTAAAGGTTTTATCTATTGAAGCTACTGACGACAAAAATGCAAAAGGGATCTGGTATAATGTTAACCTTGAAAATGGTTGGATATATAAACGTCAGAGCAAAGAATCCTTAGATGCTTGGCTTGGAAAAATAAAGGAGTTTATTGTTACCACTCAATTTGAAAAGGATGGTAGTGAAAAATTGGATAAAGAAGGGAATGTACGTCGTAGTTTTAGTGCAGTTGATTCAAAAAAGGATTGGATTGCCATAAAAAAGAGGACTGAGCAAAATATCGATATCTCGGAAGAAACGGTTGGAACCTATATTTATAATACTTTATTAGAGAATCCAACTCAAAAAATCAGAGGAAAATTAGTAAGAACAATTGAGAGAAAATATTATAAAGAAGAACTCCAAACAATTTTACAAACCCAATGCAAGCTTCATTCTGAGTTGCAAAACAGAGAACTTTATAAAGCTTGTATTGACGAACTTTATCCTCGAAATGAAGCTCATCAAGCTAATATTTCAGAAAAAGATTTTGTGCATTTATTTTTGAACGATATTATTTTTTATCAGCGACCACTAAAAAGTAAAAAATCAACCATCGCAAACTGTCCTTATGAAAGTAGAACATTCAAGAAGAAAATTGAAGTAAAAGAAAATGATCAATTACTTGAAAGAGAGATTTCAGTAAATGAAGGCATTAAAGCAATTGCAAAATCTAATCCCTTATTTCAAGAGTTTCGATTATGGCAATTTTTGAAAAATCTAAAAATATATCAGATCGATGCTAAGATTGGAGATAAATCAATTGTCGATCATGATGTTACTGGGTTGCTTTTAGAAGATGAAAAAGACTGGGTTGAGTTATTTGATTTTTTGAATAAGAGAAAAGAAATTGAGCAGCATCAGCTTGTTGATTATTTCTGCAAAAAAGGGAAAATAGCAAAAAACGAAAAGAAAAATTATCGATGGAATTATGTGGAAGATAAAAAATACCCTTGTAACGATACCAAAGCACAATTTTTATCCCGTCTTGGGAAAGTGAGAGGATTAAAGGTTGATGAATTTTTTACTACTGAAATTGAACATCACTTATGGCATCTCATCTATTCGGTAAAGGATAAAAATGAATATAAATCAGCACTTAAAAAATTTGCCAGTAATTATGAAATTGATAAAGAATCTTTTGTTGAGAGTTTTATAAAGTTTCCCCCATTTGCAAACGACTATGGTGCTTATTCCGAAAAGGCAATAAAGAAACTTTTGCCTTTGATGCGCCGAGGTGTGTATTGGAATGAAAATGATATCTCAGCGCAAATAAAAGAACGTGCCAATTCCATTTTTGAAAGATTAGATTCAATCCATTTTAATGTAAAGCGAATTGATGAAAAGGTTATTGATGATGACATTCCAAAACAAATACTGAAAAGTTTTATTGCATTTGAAAGTAACCGAACTTTAAGTGGATTAAATACCTATCAAGCTTGTTATTTGGTTTATAATCGACATTCTGAATCTAATGATCAAAAGAAATGGGAAACTCCACAGGATATCTACAATTATCTTTCAGAGTTCAAACAACATAGTTTACGAAACCCAATTGTAGAACAGGTTGTAACTGAAACATTGAGAGTTGTAAAAGATATTTGGGCGTATTATGGCGATGGGGCAAATGACTTCTTCAAAGAGATTCATGTAGAACTTGGTCGTGAAATGAAGAACCCGGCAAAAAAACGTGAAATGCTATCAAAAAAAATAGCAGAAAATGAAAACACCAATGTTCGTATTCGTGAGCTTTTACAAGAACTAAAGAACGACAATTCCGTTGAAGGCGATGTTAGGCCCTATTCGCCAAGCCATCAGGAAATTTTGAAAATATATGAAGAGGGCGTATATCAAAGTAACGATAAAGTGGATGAGGATATTGATAAAATAAGGAAGAACCCTTCTCTTACAAAATCAGAAATTAACAGATACAAACTCTGGTTAGAGCAAGGTTATCTTTCTCCTTATACTGGTGCGCCTATCCCATTAAGTAAGTTGTTTACAACCGACTATCAAATCGAACATATTATTCCACAATCCAGGTTATTTGATGATTCATTAAGCAATAAGATTATTTGCGAAAGTGAAGTCAACCAGTTAAAAGATAACCAAACAGCATTCGAATTTCTAAAGAATGAAAAAGGACGAATAGTGGAACTTACACACGGAAGAACAGTTCGATTATTTGAAATTGAAAGCTATCAAGAACACTGTAATAACTATTTTAAAAAGAACAGGACTAAACTTAAAAAGTTATTATCCGAAGATATTCCTGAAGGTTTTATCGATCGGCAGTTAAATGATAGCCGCTATATCAGCAAGTTGATAAAAGGATTATTGAGCAATATTGTGAAAGAAGAAAATGAACAAGAAGCGACTTCAAAGAATATTGTTACGATTAATGGGGCAATCACTTCACAATTGAAAAGAGACTGGGGGCTTAATGATAAATGGAATGAAATAGTTGTACCCCGATTTAAGCGAATGAATGAAATCACCCAATCAAATGATTTTGGATTTTGGGACGATAAAATAAATGCTTTCCGCACACAGGTTCCCGATGCTCTTTCACGTGGGTTTAATAAGAAAAGGATTGATCATCGTCATCATGCTTTAGATGCATTAATAATAGCTTGTGTGACGAAAGACCATATTAACTATATCACTTCATTAAATACGGAAAGGAAAAATTATGGATTGGTTAATAAATTAAGGCATGTTGAAGAAAAGCAAATCAAAATAAAGGCAACTGGGGAATTAAAAACCATTAAAGTACCAACCAACTATATTTTGCCTTGGTCTAATTTTCCAGTTCAAGCTTATGTTGCATTGGGGAAAATAATAATAAGTTTCAAACAAAACCTTCGTGTAATAAATAAAACAAACAATAAAACGCAGCAGTGGGTTGAACAACGTGATGGTAGCCTTAAAAAACAATTGGTAAAACAAACTAAAGGTGATAATTGGGCAATTCGTAAATCGATGCATAAAGATACCGTTAGTAGTGCTGTTAATATTCGAACTAAAAAAACCGTTTCATTTCAGAATGGATTGAAGGATTGGAAAAACCTTGTAGATAAAACGTTAAAAACCAAAATTAAAGCAATTTATGTTTTGGATGGAACTGATAAAACAGTTGTTAAATACTTCAAGGATAACCCTTATTTGATTGATGAAAGCGTTGTTAAAGAAGTTGAGGTATACACCTATACTAAAGATGCAACGGCAACAAGAACAAGCTTAACGGATAAATTCACGCGCAAACAATTTGAGAATATTACCGATTCGGGAATAAAAAAAATTCTTGGTAATCATATTGCCAATTATATCGATGAAACGGGAAAAGAACGAATTGACCTTGCGCTTAATCCCGATGGATTGGATGAATTAAATAAAAACATTGTAGCATTAAATGATGGAAAACCACATCAACCAATTTATAAGGTGCGGGTGTATGAAGAGGGGAGCAAGTTCCGTGTTGGTGATAGTGGGAATAAAAACAAAAAGTTTGTTGAAGCAGCAAAAGGTACCAATTTGTTTTTTGTCATTTATTGGAATGATGAGAAACAAAAACGTGAATATGATACTATACCTTTAAATGAAGTTATTGCACATCAAAAGATAGTTGCTCATTTACCTAAAGAAGAAAGAACTCTGGTACCTGTGAATTCTGAAAAAGGCACTTTCCTTTTTACGCTTTCTCCAAACGATTTGGTTTACGTTCCATCAGATGAGGAGATAGATAATCTTGGTTTAGTTGATTTTAAAAATCTTAATAAAGAACAAGTTGAAAGAGTCTATAAAATGGTAAGCAGTACAGGTGTTTCATGCTTTTTTGTTCAAGCCTCTGTTGCAAATCCAATTATGAATAAAGTTGAATTTTCGGCATTGAATAAATCAGAAAGATCTATTGATAATGCAATGATTAAAGATCGATGCTGGAAACTTGAAGTCGATCGATTAGGAAATATTGTGAAGCTTATTCGACGTTAATTGATGAAATTGGAGAATATTAATCTGATAAGTGTCAAGTAATGGCATTTCATAGCTCGATACTAGTTATTGTACTTTACCCATATAGATGTTTTTGAGTAGTTTATGAAAGTTCGGTGTTATTGGTTTCGTCAATTTGACGAAACTAATAATCAATTAAGTATACATTTCAAATGCAATAAAATGGTAGCACGTAATTTTCGAATAAAAATTGAACCCGATAAGTTCTATCATATCTGGAATCGGGGGAATAATCGTGATAATTTATTCTATAAGCAAAAAAATTATGAATATTTTATTTGCCTGTACGATGAATACATGGATAAGGTAATCGAAACCTATGCCTTTTGTTTGTTGCCCAATCATTTTCATTTGCTGATAAGAACAAAAGCCGTTGCTAGCAACCAGCAGTTTCACCAAATTGGTGAAACCGCTGTAAAGTCAGTTGTGAATCCGGTTAGTTGTGCATTTCGAAAGCTGTTTATGGCATACTCGCAAGCCATTAATATACAGGAACGTCGCACGGGCAGCTTGTTTCGAAAATCATTTAAACGTCTTGAAGTAAATAATCCGAAGTACTTTGCTGCTTTAGTTCAATACATTCATACAAATCCGCAAAAACATGGAATTATCGAGGATTTCAGACAGTATCCTTGGAGTTCATATCAACGAATGATAAAATCAAAACCATCAAAATTGAAGAAGGATGAAGTAATTGAATGGTTTAAGAACAAACAAAACTACTTGCAATATCATGGATTATCAATTGATCTCGACGAAATTAAGCACTTGATAATCGAATAGGTCTTCTAACCAGATGTTTCACTCATTAGTGAAACATTTATCAAAAAATAAACGACAAAGAACATGATCAAACGAACTCTTTATTTTGGAAATCCGGCCTATATCCATAAGAAAAATCAACAGCTTAAAGTAATTGATCCCGAAAACAGGGAAGAGTTAGGTTCTATTCCAATTGAGGACATAGGTGTCGTAATTCTCGATAATCCTCAAATAACATTTACGCACGGTCTTATGGAAGCTTTATTGGCTCGGAATACAGTCATAGTCAGTTGTGACGAAAAACATTTGCCCGTAGGTCTAATGTTGCCCTTAGTGGGGCATACCTTGCAAAGCGAACGCTTTCGTTATCAGATTGATGCCAGCGAACCATTAAAGAAGAACCTGTGGGCTCAAACCATTAAATCAAAAATTGATAACCAGGCAGAAGTATTGCGTCGAAATGGCTTAGATTCTCTTCGGCTTGATGCCTTATTGCCTCAGATACAAAGTGGCGATCCCGACAATATTGAGGGAAGGGCAGCTTCGGTCTATTGGAAATTATTGTTCGATGGAATTGAATTTAAACGCGACCGTTATGGCTCCTTTCCAAATCCGCATTTGAATTATTGTTATGCCATTTTAAGAGCTATTGTTGCCAGAGCAATCGTAAGCAGTGGTATGTTGCCAACCTTCGGAATTTTTCACAGGAACAAATACAATGCTTATTGTTTAGCCGACGATATAATGGAACCTTACCGACCCTTTTGTGATCAGTTGGTTTACGATATGGTTTTAAAAAGTGAGATCAACGATGACGAAATTACCAAAGAGCACAAAGTTAAATTGCTTTCAATTGCTACGGTTGATATTAAAATAGCAGGTGCTAAAAGTCCGCTAATGGTTGGATTAAATAGAACTACTGCTTCCTTATTTGAATGTTATCAGGGAAGTAGACGAAAAATAGTATATCCCGAGTTTCTCGATTAAGAATAGGGAAAATGAACTATACAGCAATTAATCAATACCGAATTATGTGGGTACTTGTGTTTTTCGACTTACCAACTGAAAGCAAAAAACAACGAAAAGCTGCGTCCCGTTTTAGAAAGCAATTAATCGCTGATGGGTTTTCCATGTTTCAGTTTTCAATTTATATGCGTAATTGTCCGAGTAGAGAGAATGCCGATGTACATTCTAAACGAGTAAAAAATTGTTTGCCTGAATACGGGCATGTGGGCGTTTTAAAAATTACCGACAAGCAATTTGGAATGATGGAGTTATTCTATAGCAGAAAACCAAAAGATAAGCCCAAAACAGTACAGCAGCTTGAACTTTTCTAAATTGTAAGATTTGAAATGAAAAAACGATATAAAACAAACAACGGACTTAAAATAAAGGCCGTTTTTTGTTTTCTAATGTCTTTGTCAATTAGTTGTGATACTGGGTTTTGCATGCAGTACGATGTCAAAGACCTCAGTAAAAATACAATTTGAAAGCAATTCACAACGAAATATCAAAAAGATGTTAAAAAATACTAGATGTCAAAGACCTCAGTAAAAATACAATTTGAAAGCAATTCACAACAAGTCATGCGCGTACATTCGGCATTGAGGTGATGTCAAAGACCTCAGTAAAAATACAATTTGAAAGCAATTCACAACTTGTTCTCTATTATCTTATCGAGAACAGCAGATGTCAAAGACCTCAGTAAAAATACAATTTGAAAGCAATTCACAACTGCAATTGATTTTAATATTTCTGCAACACCGATGTCAAAGACCTCAGTAAAAATACAATTTGAAAGCAATTCACAACATGCCTTAGATGCTTTAGAGGACCAAAAGAGATGTCAAAGACCTCAGTAAAAATACAATTTGAAAGCAATTCACAACTACGTCTGCGAATATTACTGTGAATTAGTTATGGTTTTATGTAAACCCAGAGCTGAAGAGTCAATTGTCATTAGAAAAAAGTCATTTATTTCCCTAATGACCAATGCCTAAATAATGTAGTAGCCTGTAAATAAAATACTAAAAACAAAAGAGTAGGGCTCATGTCAATGTAATACAGGCATAATATACGTAAGCGAAAGTTGTTTCATTAATCCCTAAATCAATTCCTTAAAGAAGTAGAAGATCATTAGTCCCGATGATATTAATTTTAAAAGGGTTCCGCCTAAAAAACCCATAAAAGCACCAAACCCAGAGCGAATAGCTTCACCCAATTCTTTGCCTTCTAACTTCTCGCCAATTACAGCGCCTACAAATGGACCTATTATTATTCCAAAGGGTGGAAAAAGAAACAAGCCAACCAATAAGCCTATCATGCTTCCCCAAACTGCTTTTTTGCTTCCTCCGTACTTTTTTGTACCCCAAATGGGGATAACATTATCGAGCACAGTTACTACAATGGCTACTACAGCCCATAGTGCCAAAAATCTCTCTGAAAACTGGTGAGCTTGTGTAAAGTGCAGGAAAAGCAAGCCTACGTATGTGAGTGGAGGACCGGGCAATACAGGTAAAATACAACCAACTAAACCAATTAAAAGAAATAGAATTCCAAATACAATAAATATAATATCGAGCATAATGTTGTTTTTAACGTTGAATAATTAGGATTTCATCAAATATAATTTATCCCTTCAAGGTGATGAGTATTTTTATCTACTAAATTCTTAATTCAATCGGTAAGTAGTCTATTTCCACATTTTTTTTAACGAATTATTACTATTTTAACCAACTCAACTTAAGCAACTATTTTTTTATGCAGAAATTCGCTGAGATACTCCATTTAATCGACTCATTTATTGGAGGTTCGCAATGGTTTGTTTTTCTACTGTTAGGAACAGGCTTGTTTTTCACACTATACCTTAAATTTCCCCAAATTCGATATTTTAAATATGCAATTAAGATTGTACGTGGTAAATTCGACCAAGAAGGAGATAAAGGGGATACAACCCACTTTCAAGCACTTGCCACTGCATTGTCGGGAACAGTTGGTACAGGTAATATTGCGGGTGTTGCTTTGGCTATACATCTTGGTGGTCCTGCTGCATTGTTTTGGATGCTGGTGACTGCATTTCTAGGAATGACAACCAAATTTGTAGAAGTTACACTATCGCACAAATACAGGGAAACAGCCGAAGATGGTTCCATTTCTGGAGGTCCAATGTATTTTATGAAGAATAGGCTTAAAATGCCTTGGTTGGCTGGTATTTTTGCTGTTGCAACTATTTTTTCAGCTTTCGGAACTGGTAGTTTACCCCAAATAAATTCAATTTCAAACTCTGCATTCTCAACCTTTGGTATAAACAAAATCCTTACTGGTGCGGTATTGGCCGTGTTGTTAGGTTTTGTGATTATTGGGGGAATCAAAAGAATTTCGAAAGTAACTTCGAAGTTGGTTCCGATTATGGCTGTTATCTATTTTTTTGGTGCTATTACGGTTATACTTTATAATATCGAAAACATATGGCCTTCAATTGTCTCAGTTTTTACCGATGTATTTACCGGAACAGCTGCTGGAGGTGGCTTTTTGGGGGCAGGTTTTGCATTTGCTTTTAATAGGGGTGTAAACAGAGGATTGTTTTCAAACGAAGCAGGGCAGGGGTCTGCTCCAATTGCACATGCTGCCGCACGTGCTCACGAATCAGTTTCTGAAGGATTAGTAGCTTTACTCGAGCCTTTCATCGACACCATAATTATTTGTTCCTTAACTGGTTTGGTTTTACTCTCGTCAGGTGTTTGGGCCGAAAAA
The DNA here is from genome assembly GCA_027859005.1 of Prolixibacteraceae bacterium. Taxonomy (GTDB): domain Bacteria; phylum Bacteroidota; class Bacteroidia; order Bacteroidales; family Prolixibacteraceae; genus Roseimarinus. Next base: position 9,249 of record JAQIBQ010000272.1, read on the forward strand.
TTGGATAATCAGTTCCAGCAAACCGATATGCTTATTTTAAACGAATTAATGTCGGATGAAAATGCAGAAGATGTTGCAGTTTTGTCTGATTATTTACTCGAGAATAACGCTAATTTACATTTCAATGGCCAATTAAATATTGAAAATGGTAGAATTCAAAATAGCATAACCGTTTTTCATGCTCGGTCAATTGCTGAAGATATCCTGGTAACATCCAATGACGAAAACTATTCGGGTACGGTTGAAGTAAACAATGGAAAGGTTTCCAAAAATATTGCACTCAAATTTCAAGGAAAATCACTTGTTCATAGTGCTCCTTTAACAACGGAAGCTTTTTCGCGTAGTTGGTTTGGTGATTGGGGAAAATACATTGTTACAATTGGATTACTCTTGTTTGCTTTCTCTACAGCAATAAGTTGGTCGTATTATGGCGACAGAGCTGTAACCTACTTGTTTGGTGTGAAATATGTTATTTACTTCCGAATAATATATGTGTTGGGATTTTTCTTCGCTGCATTTGCTGATACTACTATAATATGGATTTTTTCAGGTATTACCATTGCATTTATGACCATTCCTAACTTAATTGGTATTCTTTCGTTAAGTAAAGAGATGAAAAGTGAAATAAAATCGTTTTGGAAAGAATGGTATTTGAGATTCCCAGAAGAAAAGCCAAAACTCCGTAAATAATTTTTGAACATATTTATATTATTTTTACACCAAAGAAATTATTATGATCAAGCTAATTCAGCTTTTTACAAACGAAGAATTCTATAAGAAATTAAGAACTGTAAATTCAAAAATAGATTCTTCTGTCATTTTAAATCAAACCGAAGCATCGCTCTATTTTTCGGGTGTAAATTCAATTAGACGAGATATCATTTTCTTAGTT